>JANLFZ010000173.1:11422-11677 GCA_024653385.1 Thermoguttaceae bacterium
GAACCAATTGGCCGTCAAACAACAGTTCAACTGCCGACCCGTTAGATGATCCAATAAGGCACGCCTCGAAGTTCCTGCCGTCGAGCGCAGCCGAGGTGAAATTCGCACTGCCAGCGAGCCATCCCCAGCCCTTCGAAGTCTGCCATCCAAGCACTTTCGCATGTAGGGCACGGGTGCGGATCGTCACGTCATACAACCGGACCGTCTTGAAACTGTTAGCGAGCATCAATGCAGGGAGATTCCCTGTCGCTTGCT
>JANLFZ010000174.1:0-7708 GCA_024653385.1 Thermoguttaceae bacterium
GGTACTCCTGGAAGGCGGTGAGGCTGTCGCCGGCGGCCTTGTGCTCGGGCATGTTGGTGCCGCCGTCGGTCTTCGCCGTTTGCACGATGCATCCGCACAGGTCGGTCGCTGCCGTCGCACGCATGGCACAACGGTTCTGTCCGGCGCGTAAGATCGTACCTTGCGCGTTTGGTCTACTTGGGCGCCGGCGGTGGCTTCGTGGGGTGGCCACGGTCCGATCCCTTCGGCTTCTCCTCCTCGATCACCAGGTACGCCACCGTACGGCGGAACACCAGCGGGGTAAGGCCCAGTCGCGTTACCAGGCCGGAGTTCTCGGGGACCTTGTACGAGGCGACCAACTCATAGGCGCCCGCTTTGAGACGCGGGTAGAGGTCCGAAATGCGCGCCGGCTGAATCGCACGTTCACCGGGATTGAGGGTGCGCACGTCCTCGGGCTCGGCGCCGGGCGGCTTGGAGCAAACTCGCGGGCGCACGAGTTCGCCTCGCTGGCACAAATACAGCTCCAGGTTGGTCACGCCGCCACCTTCCTCACTCGTAAGACTCGCCAGGTAGCGCAGCGGCTTGGCAGAGACGTTCTCGAAGTAGATGGGCAGGACGATCTCCGTGCCCATGCGGAAGTGCAGCACCGGAGCGACGCTAACCTCGGCCATGCTGCGGGGTTCGGCACCATGGGTGCCGCCGACCGCAAGCCAAAACCCCGTGATGCCGAATATGACTGTTCGCATGTTCATAAGATGGACTCCTTTCGTGCGCGTCATCGCTCGACCGACCACTTGCTGGTTAGGTCAAGCTGCCGACGCGTGGGCCCGGAGAAGATGATTGTCGCCTCGTTGCGAGGGGTGGTATAGCGGTACATCAAGTAGATCTCATCTGGGGGGTCATCGGGAACGCCGTTCTCATTGGGATCCGGCAGGTGACCGTCGGGGTCGAATCCGTCCTCGTCATTGGGGTTGATGAGGCAGTGGGTCAGCTCGTGCGCGGCCGTGTGGGCCAAGCCGTCGTGGAACACGTACCTCTGCGCGTGGTCGTTCCACCATTTCCACTCCCCCCACAGCAGGTCGTACGCGCCCCATGTGAATGAAGAGCCGCCCAGGTCGGTAGTGCCCTTCCGGTCGGCAAACATGAGATGCACAAACTCACCGAGCCGACTGTTGCGGTGCGCATTGGCCCACGCCGTCATGGCACTGTCATCAGCGAACACCTCGTACGGCGACGCCTCCTCCTCGTCGAGCACCCAGTAGACGCGGATCCCGGCGCCGTTGGTGGCGTCCTCGAATCCCCCGCGCTCGGCGCGGGTCTCCCGAACCCGCCGAATCCCGGACCGAAGGTCTCCCCTTCGCCTTGAGACCTCCGGTCGGCGCGTGTGCGGGGTCAGGAGACCCGCGCACAGCGCGTGCGACCCGCGCACAGCGCGGCGTGTGGCTGACGCGTGGGTGGCCGCTGGCGCGTTGCTCATGGCCCAGGCTCCGAAGCCGATGGTGTTGACTTTCGCTCCACGGGCTCCTTCTTCTCGACCACAACGTATGCGATGGTGCGGTTCAACGGAACCCGCGTCAAACCGAACTCGTTGACGAGAGTTGAGTTCGGCCGAAGGGAATGTTGCGCCCTCAGTTCATAGGTCCCCGGCGGCAATCGTCTTGACCGTAGCGGAATGTCCAGCAGGTACGTGAGATGCTCGCCGGGCTGGAGTTTCCGCACGTCGGAAGCACCCAGCGCCGGTGGATAGTATTGCGTACCGAGCAAAATGCTCTTGCCGTCCTTCCGGAGCAAGAAGTGCAGATAGTAGTCGGACCCTTGGGGCTCTCGTGTTGAGGGGATGCCCCGGATAGAGGTGATGGGGAAATTGGAGAGGTTCTCGTAGCGAACCTCGATGGTCAACCGCGATCCCTCCTCGATGCGATAGACCGGCACGGCGGCCACCGCGACGTCGGCCTTCTCCGTCGCAGCATCGGCGGCATGCGCGACGCGGGGCGACCGACAAGCGAGGGCGATCAGCACGAGAATCCCCGGCGCGATCGTCTTGTACATGGAAGACTCTCCTCGACAAAAGACAGTCACCAAGGTCTTTCGACGGATTCCTTGTTCGTGAGGTCCAGTGCCCGCCGGGTCGGCATCGAGAAGTTGACGGCCGTTCGGTTCTCGGGTGTCTTGTCGATGTACATGAGGTACTTTCTGTCCCCGGGGCCACGTTCTATGCCGTCTTCGTCGGGATCCAGCAAGTGCTCCGTCTCCTCGAAGGGAGGAACGTTCAGCTCGTCGAGGAGCAAATGGGTGATCTCGTGCGTGGCCACGGTTGTCAGGCCCTCGTGATAGGCGTAACCCTCCTGCGTGGAAGCGTCCTTGACGGCGCGCACATGCACGAAGCCACCGCCGACACCAGCGTGTCCTTCCAATGTTGGGAGTGGGGCAAAGGTGTCGGTGAACATGAGATGCACGAACGCGCCAAGGCTGCGTCCGGCCGTCCAACGCGCCCAATCCGTTGCTTCGTCGTCGCTCTGGAACACCATGTGCGGCGACGCCTCCTCCTGGTCGAGCACCCAGTAGACGCGAATGCCTGCGCCGCTGGTTGCGTCCTCGAATCCCGCGACGACGTTGTTCAGGATCGACTTGAGATCGTCGACCGACGGCATGTGCAGCACCTGCGTCATGCGGTCGGTCTCGATGAGCAGTTCCTTATGCGAGGGGCTTAGCCGCGTGTGGCCGCCGGCGAAGCTGCCATGCCCGCCGTCGACGATGAAGCCCCGGTACTCCTGGAAGGCGGTGAGGCTGTCGCCGGCGGCCTTGTGCTCGGGCATGTTCGTGCCGCCGTCGGTGTTCGCCGCGGCGTCGGGGTCGCGCTCCTCCTTGTCGTCCTCGCGTCCGAAGAAGCGGTTGTCGACAGGCTGCGATTTCGCGAACTGCTGGTTCCACTCGGTCACCTTCTGCCGCTCCCACGAGTCGGCCAGGCCGTCGGAATCCCGGTCGAACGGCACCGTCAGGTAGTAGATCAAGTAGCCCCCGCCGGCCTGATGGAACACGGCCTGGATCGTGCCGGTGCCGCCGTAGTCCTTGGCGTAGAACGCGGTCCACGTTTTGAAGCTGCTCACCACGCCGGCGGCGTCGCCCAGGTCGACATCGGGCGCGAACGAGTAATCCCACTGGTTGCCCGGCGCCTCAATCGACGGGTCGCTCTTGTTCTCCGCATATCCTGGATGGGAACTCGGGAAACCGAGGTGGAAGTGGACCGCGCTGATTCCGTCGTTGAGTCCCACGTTGGCCACCAGGTGCATCTCTTGGGGCGTGTAGACCTGGGTGTTGTATGACGTGCCGGACGAAAGCACAGGCGTCGTGCCGCAGTAGCCCGGTAGGTAATTGCGGACGCCGTCGCAGGGCCCGTCCACGCCCATGTCGTTGTTCACGTCGAGGTCCAGACGGATCACGGTGAACGTGTCGGTGTCGCGGGCCAGCTCGCGCCCCGCGGTGTTGCGCATCACCAGCCCCAGACGCGCCACCCCCGGGCCAATACCCTCGGCGTAGATCGTCATGGGCAGCGGGTCGACCCCGATCGTGTAGGTGCTACGGGCCGGCGACGTCTTGTCGGGGGTCTCCCACAGGCGCAGACGCCCCTGACTCTCCGTCTCGTCGAGCGACAGGGTATATCCGTCCAGCCCGCAACCCTGGTTGATGTAGTACGGCCGGTAATCGAGCTGGATGGGCACCAGATCGGAGTCGGCGAACCCCGTGTCGTCGTAGTCGGGCGTCCAATTGTCGTTGTCGTCGTTGTCGTTGTAGCGGAGCATCTGCCCAGGGTTCGTGTCCTCGAAAGGGTCGTCGCCGAAGTCGATCGTGCCGTCGTTGTTCGAGTCGCCGTCGAGGAACACCACCGGCGGGTAGACCGCGAGCGTGACCACCGCGTTGCTGCTGTAGTCGATGCCGTCGAAGGCGCGGTACTGGAACTGGTCGGTCCCCACGAAGTCGTCGTCGGGCGTGTAGACGAACGACCCGTCGGGCGCCAGGTCGACCGTGCCGTGCGCCGCGTCCATCGTGAGCGTCGCCGTGAGGTTCTCCGGCGGTCCATCGAAATCCCAGTCGTTCAGCAGCACCCCCCGGGGCGGAATGTAGTTCACCGAGTTGTAGATCGCCTCGAACTCGTCGTTTTCCGCGATCGGAGGGATGTTGAAGTCCAGCTCGCCGTCGCTGAACGTCTGCGATTCTTCCACGATTGCCCGGGCAGACGTCAGTCCCCGGATTCGCGCGGTCGCCTGGAACAGCCCGTCGAGCCAAGCCAGCGACCCTAGGAAGCCGGCGGACGTCCAGTCGTCGTGCGCGTCGCGGAAGAGCGAGTCCGACACGCGGGCGATCTGCTCCCGCGCGTGGTCGAGGTACGCGTCGATCGAGCCCTGCCGCTCCGCGCCGACGGCCGTTAGCGCCAAACGGATCTCACCCAGTAGATCGGTCAGCGCGTCTTGGTCGTCGTGCAGACTGGCCAGGGCGGTCAGGTACTCTTGCCGGTGTGACTCGACGCCGAGGTTGCGGCCGGCCCATGCGGACTGCGCCGGCGTCCGGAGAAAATCTTCGAGCAGCGGCCAAGCGAAGAGCGTTTCGAGCACTCCGCCTCCCGGTGCGGCACGACATTCAAGCCACTCGAACACAGCCTGCCTCCATCGGGGGGGGCAGCGTGCCCGTGCGAACGGCCGCCCATTTTGTTGCGGTTCATGGAAGGGTCTCCTTCAGAACGAACGAGGAGAGAATCGCACCGCGCACCGCGCGCCGGCCGCAACGACCACTCGCACGACAGACGCCCCTGCTGCCCATCGCATACCCCACATTAAGCTGGCAGAGAAGAATCCTCCGCGCCTGCGGGCGATACGTTGGCCTATGACTGAGAAAAGAACGGCCTCAGTCTAGCAAAGCCTTGGGCCGTGTCAATCGGGGGGTGCCGTCTCAGGGCTCCGTCGGTCTGCTACAATGCCCGTCATGAACCGCCAACGTCTTTTAGAGAGGTTTCTTCGCTACGTGCGGATCGACACGACCGCGCGCGAAGGCGCCGACGTGTACCCGAGTTCGCCTGGACAACTCGACCTGGGCCGGCTGCTGGTCAACGAGTTGCGGCAAATCGGAATCGCCGACGCCTGGCAAGACGAGAACGGCATCGTGCTGGCCACGGTGCCGTCGAACGTCCCGGGCGACGTGCCGACCATTGCCTGGTGCGCCCATCTCGACACGTCGCCGGAGACATCCGGCGCGGACGTGCGGCCCCAGGTGATCGAGCACTACGGCGGCGGCGAGATTCGCCTGCCCGGCGCGCCGGACCGCGTGATTCGACCCGAGGAAAACCCGGAGCTGCGCGACCTGATCGGCCGGACGATCATTACCAGCGACGGGACGACGCTCTTGGGGGCCGACGACAAGGCCGGCGTGGCCGTAATCATGGAGGCCGCCCAGTGGCTCTTGGAGCATCCCGAGTTGCCGCGCGGCCCGGTGCGAGTGTGCTTCACGTGCGACGAGGAGATCGGCCGCGGGGTCGAGCGTCTGGATCTCGGTCGGCTCGGCGCGGCGGTGTGTTACACCCTCGATGGCCAGGGGGCCGACACGATCGACGTCGAGACCTTTTCGGCCGATCTCGCGGTGGTGACGATTCGGGGCGTGAACGTCCATCCCGGGGTGGCCAAGGGGCGCATGACCAATGCCGTGCGCGCGGCAGCGCATTTGGTCGATCGTCTGCCGCGCGATCGGTTAGCCCCCGAGTCGACCGAAGACCGCGAGGGCTTCTTGCACCCGTACGAGATCTCGGGCGGGGTGTCGGAGGTGCGGGTGAGAGTGCTGCTTCGCGACTTTCGGACGGCCGAACTGGCTCAATTGGCATCGCTTTTGCAACAAGCTGCCGATGCCACGCGAGCCGAGTTCCCCAACGCCCGCATCGATCTCGAAGTGAAGCCCCAGTACCGTAACATGAGTGAAGGACTGGCCAAGGAGCCGAGAGCCGTTGGGTATGCACGAAGGGCTTTGGAGAAACTAGGAAGAATAGCCAAGACGGCAATTGTGCGTGGGGGAACCGACGGTTCGCGGTTGACCGAGCTGGGCTTGCCAACACCGAACCTATCGACCGGCGAGCACTCGCCCCACTCTCCGCTCGAATGGGCGTGCTTGGACGAGATGGTCTCCACGGTCGAGTGGCTGGTAGCCCTGGCTGAAGTGTGGTGCGAGTCCTCGGGCCGATAGCGAGCCCAGCCTGCCTAGGGCTTACAATCCCCCAAGCGGCAATTATAATCGGTGCCTGCCGTGGAGCCGCGTTTTTGGGTGCGGTTTGGGGTAAACTTTGCTCCCGGCGAATACCGACATAAACTGACCAGGACGACAATTCGGCAAGGTCGCCACAACCAGCACAACCGCTTTCTTTGAAGAAAACGACCTTTCTCCCCCGCCCCGTCCAGGCAGAACACCTGTGTCCAGGTTAGCGATTCTGATCCCCTTCATGGGGAATGCGAAGCGTCTGGAGGATACGCTCGTTTCGGTCCTAGAGAACCGGCCGGACGATTGCGAGATCGCCGTCGTCCTGGCCCGGCCCTACGACAACCCCTATCACCTGGACGACGAGGTCTCGTTCCTCCCGTTGCCGGGTAGCGCGGGCCTGGCGGCGTGTTTGAATGCCGGGCTGTCGAGGGTTCGGGCCCCCTTTGTCCATGTGTTGGCATGTGGGGTCGAGGTCTGCGCGGGCTGGGCCGATGTGGCGCTAGCGCATTTTCAGGATGCAACGGTCGCGGCCGTCGCCCCGCTTGTCGTGGCCCTCGAGAATCGGGACCGCATCGTTTGTGCGGGCGTGGACTACCAGCGCCACGGCGCTGTGTGCCTACTCGACCACGGGCGTCGGAAAGTGCTGGTCAACCAGCCGGTCGCGGTGCTCGCCCCGCCCACCCTGGCCGCCTTCTACCGCCGTTGGGCCTTGGACGCGGCCGGCCGGTTTTCCGAAGAGGTGGGCGACCACCTGACCATGATCGATATGGGACTGACGCTGCGGCATCTGGGCTTGCGCACGCTCCTGGTGCCTGGGTGTGCCGTGGCCGCGCCCGCGCGGGCCGAACCGTCCGCCGGCGCCTTCCGCCGTTCCCTCGAGGCCGAGCGTTTCTTTTGGCGCTGGGCAGGCACCAACGGATGGGCAGGCGCGCTGGCGCCCCACGCGCTGCACGCCGCGGTGGACTGCCTGGGCGGTGTGGCGGACCTCTCGGTGTTTGCGCGGCTTGCGGGCCGGCTGGTGGGCTTCTGCCGCGGTGGGGCGGCGCGCCAGCACCGCGATCGTTTGCAACAGATGGCCGAACAAAGCCGCGCACCCGCCGTGCCTTCGCCCAAGTCGCCCGCCATGCGCGTCAACGCCTCGGCGCCCGGCTCGAACGGGAAGTCCGGCGCCCACGGCACGGTCGCGGGCCGGCACCGGCCTTGAGCCGACGCCCGTCACGCGCGGCGGCACTTTTCGACGAATGCAAGGTAGTCGTCCGGCGTGTCGATTCCGAACGTCGGCTCCTCGACCACTCCAACGAGAATCGAGTACCCGGCAAAAAGCACCCGAAGCTGCTCGAGCTTCTCGATGGTCTCCATCGCGCACGGGGGCATCTCGGCCAGGCGAAGCAGAAACTCGCGGCGGTACGCATACAAGCCCACGTGCTGATAGAAACACGGCGGGTTGGCCGTCAGCAAGGCGTCGTCCCACGTGCGCGGCCGGGGTATGGGGCTG
>JANLFZ010000174.1:7718-11672 GCA_024653385.1 Thermoguttaceae bacterium
CGTGGCCAGGGTCGACATCACCGCGTCGGGATGCGTCTGGAGCAGGGAAATCGCCAGGTCGATCGACGAACCGGCAATCTCCGGCTCGTCGCCCTGGACATTGACGACGATGTCGATGTCGGGCAGACGCCGCGCCACCTCGGCCACCCGATCCGTCCCGCACGTGGCGTTGGGATCGGTCATCTGCACGTTCCCTCCGAACGAACGAACGACCTCGTAGATCTCGGGATGATCGCAGGCGACACAAATGCCCAGGGGTAACCTGGCCCGCGACGCCGCCTCATACGTGTGCTGGATGAGCGGCTTGCCGGTTTCGCGCAAGAGCAGTTTTCGGGGCAGCCGGGTCGAGGCGAGCCGGGCGGGAATGACCAGATAGCTGGTGGCGTGCAGGCGCGGCGCCGGGACGGCCGACGACATGACCGAACCCTCCGTGGTCGTGTGCCCTCTTGGTTGGTGATCGAAGATACAAGATCTGCCGACCGAAGCAAAGATCGCTCTGGCCGTGACGCGGGAATCCATGCGGCCATGCCATCGCGACCGGCACGCAGCCCTGGACGCCAGCTATCGCGTTGTTAGAATTGCACTTGCGCTGATTCTGGCCCTATGTGGTATGATCAAGCGTTTGCACTAGTACTTGATGTTTCGACGAGAAAGGCGAATCTCGAGAGGTGTTCTCCCGTGGCCACGGCGACCCATCGACCAGTCAACGTCTCGCAAAAGTCCAGTGATCGAGAGCCGACCAGCGGGGCGGACATTGTGGTTCAAGCCTTGGTCAACCACGGTGTAGACACGGTGTTCGCCTATCCCGGGGGGGCCAGCATGCCTCTGCATCAGGCCCTGACCCGGTTTCGCGACAAGATTCGGGTGGTGCTTCCGCGTCACGAGCAAGGGGGTGGGTTTGCGGCCCAAGGGTATGCCCGATCGACCGGCAAGATCGGCGTGGCCATGGCGACCAGCGGCCCGGGGGCGACCAACCTGGTAACGACCATTGCCGACGCGAAGCTCGACAGTATCCCCATGCTGGCGATCACGGGTCAGGTGGGCACACCGGTCATTGGGACGGACGCCTTCCAGGAAACGCCCATCGTCGAGGTCTGCCGCAGCGTCACGAAGCACCATTACTTGGTGACCGATGTGGCCGACATCGCCCGGGTCATGCGCGAGGCGTTCTACGTGGCGACCACGGGCCGGCCTGGACCGGTGCTGATCGATCTTCCCAAGAACGTGCAGCTTGCCCAGACTGTCCCCGACTACGATGTGCCGATGAACCTGCCCGGCTATCGCGTGGATCACCTCAAGGCCGCGCCCGAGGAGATCCGCCGCGTGGCCGAGGCGATCCGCAAGGCGAAGCGGCCGGTGATCTACGCGGGCGGGGGCATTATCGCCTCGGGGGCGGCCGGCGAACTGTACCGGCTCGTCGAGAAGACCGGCATCCCGGTGACGACGACCTTGACGGGCCTTGGCGCGTTTCCCGGCGACCACCCCCTTTGCCTCGACATGCTGGGCATGCACGGCAGCGTCTATGCGAACTACGCGGCCAACGAGGCCGATCTGCTGCTGGCGCTGGGCGTGCGGTTCGACGACCGGGTGACCGGCAAGGTCTCGGAGTTCGCCAAGCGGGGCACGATCGTCCACATCGACATCGACGCCTCGGAGATCAACAAGATCAAGCCCGCCCATATCCCCATCGTCAGCGACTTGCGCTACGCGCTGGCCGAGTTGAACCAGATCGTCGAGCCGCCGGCGGATCGCGACGCCATGGACGCTTGGATCAAGGCGATCGAAGAATGGAAGCGGGCCGATCCCCTAAAGTACGACGAGACCTACGACGGCATCCTTGCCCAACACGCCATCCGCGAGCTGTGGAACCTGACCAAGGACCGCGACACGATCATCTCGACCGGCGTGGGCCAGCACCAGATGTGGACGGCCCAGTTCTACAAGTTCCGCCGGCCGCGGACATGGTTGTCGAGCTGCGGTCTGGGGACGATGGGCTTCGGACTGCCGGCCGCCATCGGCGCCAAGGTCGCTCACCCCGACACGCTCGTCATCGACATCGACGGCGACGGCAGCCTGCTGATGAACATCCAGGAAATGGCCACCTGCTATTGCGAGAAAGTCCCCGTCAAGGTCTTGTTGCTCAACAACCAGCACCTGGGCATGGTGGTGCAATGGGAAGACCGGTTCCACGCCTCGAACCGGGCCCACACCTACCTCGGGCCGATCGATCACCCGGAGGCGATTGGCCAAGGCAACGGGATCGGCCCCGAGGAGCGGTATCCCGACTTCGTGACGGTCGCGGCGGGTTTCGGCTGGGCCGCCAAGAGCATCTCGCGCAAGGAGGAACTCCGCGCCGCGCTGATCGAGATGATCGAATCGCCCGGCCCGTACCTCCTCGACGTGGCCGTCCCGTATCAGGAACACGTGCTTCCCATGATCCCGTCGGGGATGACCGTCCGCGACCTGATCCGGGAGTGAGGGCCTGGGAAACGACCGCCTGCGTGGTTCGGCGGAACCCGCGCCGCGGCAACGCCCTTACCCGAAGGGGGCTACAGCGAAATGCCGAGTTTGGCGGCGCGTAGAATCAAGCCTCGCTTGAAGTACTGAAAGCGGAAATAGGGTTTCTTCCTCGCCCACTGGAAGGTGCTCTCCACAAGTTGGGGGGGAAGCACCCCTTTTTCCGCCAATCCGACCACGCGATCCACGAACCCGTGTTCCTCGACGGTGGTCGTGCGCAACCCAGCCTTGATGGTCTGAGCGTCGAGGGTGGTAGTGGCCGATTCGGCCCCAGACGCTATAAAAAAGACGAGGGCAATGGCCCCGAGGAAGGCCAGACGGTATGCGACGGAACGCATCGGTGATGCCTTGATGCAAGCGCGGTTGCCACCCTGCGGCGCGACGAGGAGAGGCTTGTACCCGAAAACCCTCACCCCTGGCAAGGCCACTTGAGCACCGACCGGCTGACGATCGAATGCATGCACCGCGCTTTTCCCCCAATCGCGGTAGGCTTCCTGCTGATCGCGTGGGCGGGGGAGGGCGTGTCGGGCGCTGCGCCGGCAGGGTCGGAGAAGGCGGTCGAGGTGGCGGCGCCCGCGTCGCCGGAGGCCCTGCGCAGCCTCATCCGCCAGTTGGATTCGGAGCAGTACGCGGTGCGGCAACGAGCGGCCGATCGCCTGCGCGAGTTGGCCCGCCGCCCGGAGACCGCCTCGGCCTTGGCGCAAGAGGTTCAGCGGGTGCTGCACGCGGCCGATACGTCGTTCGAGGTGCGGCGCGCGCTGGAATCGTTGAGCGCCCATCTTCCCCCGGCGACCGAGGCGTTGCCCCCGGCCGTGAACGCGGAAGAGATCGACCGTCTGGTGCGCCAGCTCGAGCATGACGACTTTGGCCGGCGCGCGGCGGCGCGGCGGCGTCTGGAGTGGCTGGCAGGGCATCCCGAACTGGTCTGCCCGATCTTGCTTTCCGTCAAGGCCCGATTGGATACCGAAGGCTTGCCGGTCGACGCCCGGCGTTGGATCGAGCCGGTATACAAGCAAACGCGCCGGGCCTGGTTGACCAGCGATCCGAAGCGCTGGGCGCTGCCGCCGTTGTCCGAAGCCCAGATCGCGCGGTGGATCGACGACCTGGTGCGTCCGGTCGACGAGGGGCAAGGAGCCCGGACGGAGCCAGGTCCCGAGCGGGCCATGCGAGAACTTTCCGACGCCATGGCCCGCGATGAATACACCGCGCGCATTCAGCAGGCCCTCGAGGCGCGACTGGCGCGGCCGGGCCTGGACGGGCGCGCGGCGTCGCGCATTCGCCGATTGCTCGATCTGACGCGGCCTGCCATGGCGGCCGAGTGCTGGGGGCGCCTGGCCCCCACCATGCCCACCCGGTTGGTCGGCACGCAATCGCTAATCGTCGGCGAGCCGAGCCTCGGCCCCGGGGCGGAACGCCCCAGCCACTTCGACCGGATCG
>JANLFZ010000175.1 GCA_024653385.1 Thermoguttaceae bacterium
GCAACGGCGGGGGCCGCCGTCGCGAGGCTGCGCCCTACTGGACCAAGCGGGCCTTCGGGTTGGTGATGATGTTCTGGAAGATCTCGCGGAGCCGGTTCTCGTATTCCGCGGGGTTCCCGCTGCCACGAGGACACGCGCCTTCGTTATTGGCAGTGCCGCCCAGGCGGGCCGAGCGGTCCATGAACTCGTAATCCGTACCCAACCCGATCCCCACGGGGAAGACATACCACCGCCGGAGTTGCATGTCCATGGATTGCATCAAGGCGGCATTCTTGGCGTCCTTGTACGATCCGGTGGTATAGAAATCGGCGCTGGGGTGCAAGCTGATGAACGACGAAATGTCGGTGGCACTGGAGGAATAGAGATTGGGGATCCCGTCGGTCAAGAGCACCACGACCTTGTTGGTGTGCACCCGTCCGCTGCCGCCCTCGCTTTGAGGACGGAGGTGGTTCTTGGCCGTCAAGAGTCCCGTCTCGGTCGCCGTCGTGGAGGCGTTGTCGGCAGCGGCCTGGAGCGTCGTGCACGCCTGCATGGCCTCGTCGTAGTCCGAGGTGAGGCTTTGGGCGATGGCCGCCCCACTGACGCGGTCGTAGGTGACGATCGAGACCCAGTCCTTTTGGTTCGGGTCGGAGATCCCTTGGTTGCGTTCCTTGATCACTTGGATGGCGGCGATGATCGCCCGCCGGGCCGCGTGGGTCGGCTGTTCCCGCGGCGGGAAACGGAACGTGCCGCCGTCGGTGGCCTCATCATGCCAGGGGCAATAGGGGCTCAGACGCGAGAGCTGCCCGTACTGCCCCGTCACCGGTTGCGCGTCGCGTCCGAAATCCATCAGGAACTGCACATAGGTGCGGTAGCCGAGTTGGTTCCGATAGCCCAGCGGCGTGTTGCTGTCGGCCTCGGGGAAGGCGTCGGTGTACGGGTTGCCGAACCCGCTGATCCGGTTGCTCGACTGGTTGGGCGGAAGGGTCACGGGGTAGCTCGGTCGCGGCCGGCCCTTCGGGCTGGTCGACGAAATCGACTGCGACCGCAAGATGAAGTCGAGGTACTTCTCCCAGTAGGCGTAGCTCGCCGAATTGCTGCTGACCGGGGCCGGTCTGGCGTTGGGCATGAGCACGGCAAGCTGGTTGTCGATCACCCACTTATACGCCTTCTGCTTGCGCGTGGCCTCGGAGTCCGTGTCGAGAATCCGGTACGCGGCCGCGATCGTCGGCTGCGCCAGCGGCCCGCCGTTCTTGGTCATCTCGGCGTAGGCGTACTGGTCTTGGGCCACGCCCAGCGGCTGGCCGATGTACTGGAGCGTCCCCGGGAAGGTGCCGAAACCGAAGTCGTCGTAAAGCTGCTGCATGAGTTCTTCGGCGATATCGGGGTAGCCCTGGGGGCCGAAGACCCGGTCGATCTCCGCGGTCGCCCAGCACGGCTCGGTGTCGTTGTTCATCGAGCCCGACAAGTCGATCACGAAGGCGATGTCGCGGGGATTGGTCATCGCGATGGCCGAGGCGCTGACCGTGAACCATCGCTTTCCCAAGACCGGACCGAAGAACAGCGCTACGTTGCCGTCGTGCTCGGCGTCGCGCTGCACGGTGACGCGCACGGCATTGCCGGGGATCGCCGTCTGGGTGAAGCTCCGGCTTGCGGTGTCCCACGTGCCGTATTGGACGCTGACGGAACCGGGCGCAACCTGTTTGCCGCCGACCCAGTTGTAGCCGGCGAATTCGACGGCCGCGGCCGTGGCCACGTCCATCCCCGAGACCAATTGCGCGGCCGCGGCGACCGAGGCCGCGTCGGCGGCATTCTGAACTTGGGATCGCGTCAGGCAGATGTACCCCACATCGACCGCGAAGGCAATCATGCCGAGAAGCACCACCATCATGACGGCGACCAGAACCAGCGTAGCCCCGCGGCGCATGCCGCCCGCACCGTAGACTGAGCGCGGAGACATACCAGAACCCCTCGAAAGCGTCTTCTCCCCCAACCCCATCCTGTCGAGAGAGCCGGACTGGTGATGAGTTGGATCGCGACTCGATCCTCGACGTGCTTCGCGGCGCGCCGGATCGCTCGAGCGATTGCGCACTCCGGCGCTCCAAGAGAAACCTAGCTTACAATCGGCCGGTGGCCAAATGCCGCATCGGGGGGAACACCGCGAGACCGTGCAACCAGCGCCAAGGGTTGACAAACGTCCCCCGGGCTGCACATGATCGGAGGTGATGAACCCTCTCGGCGCGGGGGCCGCCTCGCGCCGGTTCATGCCTGCCCGACCTGAGACGTCCCTCCGAAAGTCCCCACCCATGCCTCGAACCGATTCCCTGCATGGCCGTTTCGGCATGGTCGGGGCCGGGCTAAGCCTCCTGGCCCTTGGCCTCGCCGCGCTGTCGGGATGCCAGCACAACGAGGTGGCGGGCGAGACCCGGACCGAGGCCCCCCTCGCGGTCCCCGCCGGGACACAGTTGCACACGGTGGCCCTGCGCCCGTGGCCCCGCGTGGTCGTGGTCCAAGGAAGCCTGCTGGGGGACGAGCGGGTGGTGGTGGGGGCCAAGGTGGCCGGCCGGGTGAAGGAAGTGAGAGTCGATCTGGGCTCGATCGTCCAGCCCGGAGACGAACTGGTCCGCTTGGAAACCGAGGATTTCGACCTCCGGGCGCAGCAGGCCGAGGCACAGCTCGAGCAGGTCCGCGCGCAACTGGGATTGCGGCCCGGCGACAGCGAAACCACTCTCGACCGCACCAAGGTGCCCAGCGTCCTCCAGGAGGCCGCCGTGCGCGACGAGGCCAAGGCGAACCTCGATCGGGCGACCGAGCTGGCCCGCAAGGAAGTCATTTCGGCTGAAGAGCTGCTCGAGCGCGAGGCGGCCTTCCAAGTGGCCCAGTCGCGCTACAGCAAGGCGCTTTACGAGGTGGATGGCCAACTCGCCCTCTTGGCGGTGCGCCGCGCGGAACTCGCGCTGGCCCGGCAGGCCCAGGCCGACGCCGTGATCCGCGCCCCGTTCAAGGGGATCGTCGAGCAGCGGCACACGGCGCCGGGGGCATACCTTCAGGTCGGTAACCCGGTCGTCTCCCTCGTGCGCACCGATCCGCTGCGGTTCCACGGGGGCGTGCCCGAACGCGAGGCGCTCTTGGTGCGAGCCGGGCAGCGGGTGCGGATCCGCGTCGAGGGACATCCGACGGTGATCGAGACCGATGTCGATCGGCTCAGTCCCTCGCTGGATTTGGCCAATCGGGCCCTGGCCGTTCAGGCCGACGTGCCCAACCGCGATCTGCTGCTTCGGGCGGGGCTGTTCGCCCAGGCCGAGGTGGTGGTCGATCCCGATGCCAAAACCCTGGCGGTGCCCGCCGAGGCAGTCACCGAGTTCGCGGGGGTCGAAAAGGTCTGGGTCGTGCGCGACGGACAGCTCGAAGCGCGGCGCGTCGAAACCGGCCGCCGCAGCGGCGACTGGGTCGAAATCCGCGGGAATCTGGCTGCCGGCGAGACCATCGTGGCCAAACCGTCGACCCTCGGCAGGCAGGAGTGATCCGGAGAGGCAGTTGACGTGTTGCGGGAACCACTGTCGCGGAGACGGGTTCCCGCCAAGGAGCGAGTGAGCTTTGCAGTGGCTTGCTGAAGTCTGCGTCCGACGCCCCGTGTTCGCGATGATGCTGATCCTCGCGCTCGTCGTGGCGGGATTGGCGTCGTTCCTCCAGCTCGGCGTGGACCGCTTTCCCAAGATGGATCTGCCCAGCGTCTGGGTCCGGACGACCTACCGCGGGGCGGCGCCCGAGGAAATCGAGTCCGAAGTGACCCAACTCCTCGAGGACGCGGTCGCCACGGTCGAGGGGATCGACGAACTGCGGTCGATTTCCAGCGAGGGGTCGTCGCTGCTGTTGTTGACGTTCAACCTCGACCGCGACATCGACTCGGCCACCCAGGACGTGCGCGACGCGGTCAACAGCGTGCTGAACCGGTTGCCGCCGGGCGTCGACCCTCCCGTCATCCGCAAGCAGGACCTCGACTCGTCGCCGATCCTCAGCCTGGCGGTCTCGGGCCCGCGCGACGCGCGCGAGCTGTACGTGCTGGCCGATCGCTACGTCAAGAACGTGATCGAATCGTCGCCGGGCGTGGGCCAGGTGACCATCGCCGGCGCGACCGAGCGCGCGGTGCAGATCAACCTCGAATCGCGCAAGCTCATCGCCTACGGGCTTTCGATCCTCCAGGTCCGCGAGGCCCTGGTGCGGCAGAACGCCGAAATCCCCGGGGGCCGGGTGGACGCCGGGCTCCAGGAACTGGGTCTGCGCACCCTGGGCCGGTTCCGCGACCCGCGCGAGTTCGAGGACCTCGTCGTGGCCACGGTCCAGGGCACGCCGGTGCGCATCCGCGATCTGGGCGAGGTCGTCAACGGCACCAAGGAAGTCCGCAATCTCGCCCGCCTCAACGGCACGCCCGCCGTCGTCCTCCAGATCCAGCGCCAGTCGGGCGCCAACACCGTGGAAGTCGTCGACGGCGTCAAACGGCGTCTCGAGCGGTGCCGGCAACTCCTGCCCGACGACGTGAACCTCGACGTCATCCAGGACCAGTCGCGCTACATCAACGCCGCGATTCACGAGGTGCAGAAGCACCTGATCGCCGGAAGCATCCTCGCGAGCCTCGTCGTCTTGCTGTTCATGAAGTCGTGGCGCTCGACCCTGATCGCGGCGGTCGCCATCCCCGCCTCGATCATCTCGACGTTCGCCATGATGCGGGCGATGGACTTCACCCTGAACAACGTCACCATGCTCGCGCTGGTGCTCATGGTCGGCGTGGTGATCGACGACGCGATCGTCGTGCTCGAGAACGTCTTCCACTGGGTCGAGGAGAAAGGCGCCTCGCCCGCGCAGGCGGCCATCGGCGCGACCAAGGAAATCGGGCTGGCCGTGCTCGCCACGACCTTCTCGCTGGTGATCGTCTTCCTGCCCGTCTCCTTCCTGTCGAGCGTGACCGGTCGCATGCTGTTCCAGTTCGGGCTGACGGCCACCGTGTCGATCCTCGTCTCGATGCTGGTGAGTTTCTCCCTGACCCCGATGATGTGCTCGCGCCTGCTGCGGCCCGTGGCATCGGCCGGCGGCGTGGCCGCCTCGCGGCGCGGCTTCTACCACTGGCTCGAGCTGGGGTACGACGCCTGCCTCCGCTGGTCCATGCGGCACCGGTGGCTCGTCCTGGTCGTCTCGATCGCCGTCGTCGCCGTCAATGTGCCGCTGTACCAGTACGTCCAGAAAGACTATATCCCCACCAACGTCGACGAGGCCGAATTCGAGGTCCGCATCACCGCGCCGGAAGGGATCACCCTGCGGGCGATGGACCGCACCATGCAGCAGGTCGAAGACCAGATCCGCGGGGTCGCCGGCGTGACCGACGTGCTCTCGACCGTCGGCTCGGTGAGCATCACCGGCGTGAACACGGCCTACGTGTACGTGCGCCTGGAAGACATCGAGAAGCGCCGCTTCTCGCTGGGCCGCCTGGTGCGCGAGACGCTCGCGGGGCGCCCCGGCGCGGCCTTCGAGGGCAACTACACCCAGGCCGAGAAGATGCAGGAGGTGCGCCGCCGCTTGTCGAAGTTGCCCGACCTCCGCGTGGCGGTCCGCAACCTCACCTCGTTCCGCCAGGGAGCGCCGGTCGACATCGACTTCTCGATCACCGGGCCGGACCTGAAACAACTGGCCGTCTACAGCGAGGCCCTGCGGCGCAAGGTGCAAGACATTCCCGGGATCGTCGATGCCGACATCACGCTCCGCCTGAACAAGCCCGAAATGCTCGTCGAGATCGACCGCGAGCGCGCCGCCACGCTGGGCGTCGACGTGCAGGAGATCGCCGATACCCAGCGGGTTGCCGTGGGGGGCGACGACCGCGTCAGCCGTTTCCGCGACTGGAAGCTCGACGACGTGTACGACGTCGAGTTGCGCCTGGTCGACGTGGACCGCGGCACGCGCGAGGCGATCTCGCAACTCTATGTCCGCACGCGCCCCGCCGCCAGTTTGCCCCTGCCCGGCGCCGTTCCCCATGCCGATGCCGATTCCGGCCCTGCCGAGGCCGGCATGGGGCTGACCCGGCTCGACAACCTCGTCCGCTTCCGGCGCGAGGAGAACGCCGCGCGCATCGATCGCCTCGACCGGGAACGAATGTCGGCGGTGCGGGCGAACGTGGCCCCCGGCTATGCCCTGGCCGACCGTATCGAGGCCCTCCAGCAGGCTGCTCGCGAGTTGGGCATGCCGCCCGAGTACGGCACCCGCGTCATGGGCCGCGGACGCGAGCTGGAGCGGACCCTGCGCGACTTCGGGTTCACCTTCATCCTCTCGTTCATCTTCATGTACATCGTGCTGGCGGCCCAGTTCGAACACCTGGTGCATCCGCTGACGATCCTCTTCTCGCTGCCCTTGGCCGTCCCCTTCGGGCTGGTCAGCCTGTGGATGGGCGGCGAGACGCTGAACCTCTATTCCGCCCTGGGCATTCTGGTGCTCTTCGGCGTGATCAAGAAGGCCTCGATCCTCCAGGTGGACCACACGAACCAACTGCGCGCCCGCGGCATGGAACGGCTCGACGCGATCCTCTTGGCCAACCGCGACCGCCTCCGCCCGATCCTCATGACCACGGTCGCGTTCGTGGCCGGAATGCTGCCCTTGCTCTTGGGGGTGGGTCCCGGCGCGGAAGAACGGCGGTCGATCGCCGTGCTGACCGTCGGCGGCCAGACCCTTTCGCTGCTCTTGACGCTCGTGGCCGTGCCGGTCGTCTACTCGTTCCTCGACGACCTGACGAACCTGGTCCGCCGCAAGCGCGTCGCCCGACCGCCGGAGCCGTCCGAGGAGCTTCCCGGCGAAGAAAACGGCCTGGTCGGCGCCGGGGCCCCGGAGTTGGGCCGGGCCTTGTGACGGCCCGAGCGCGATCGCTCTCGCGTGCCGCGCAGAGAACCGCCCCGCGTCGCTACCTTGGCTTCCGGTCCGTCACGAACTCGGCGAGGTTCCGTTCCTCCTCGGCTTGCCACCGGCGGCGCTTGTCGAGAAAGTGGCGATACCGCGGAACGTGTTCTTCGTTCATCGCCTCGGTGTAGTCGCCCACGTAGGGCACGAGCAAGTCGATCCACACGATGAACCGATCGAGTTCCGGCTTCGACAATCGGATGCCGTAGTGCTCGCCGCGCTCGAGCATCGCGACAAGCCGGCTCTGCGAGGCCCCCGCATGGTACGGCGGCAGCATCGGCGGCGCCGACTGAATGTCGATCCACTGGGCCAACCGGCGATCGGCCAGGGCCTTGTACGCGTCGCTCCACTTGCGCTGGGCCTCGGGATCGAGCGTCTGGTCGCCCTTGAGACTGAAGGCGGGCACCACGTCGCGATCCGACGCGACCGCGCCGCCGGCCTGAGCCGGCGTACCGTCCCAGGCGCGGTCTTCGTAGTGGCAGCGCACGCAATGCCGGTCGAGAATCGGTTGGATCTCGCGGATGAAACTGAATCCCCGCGCGGGCCCGTAAAACGGCGCGAGTTCCTGCGGCCCGGACCGCAGCGCAAGACTCAGGCCGGTCACCGGCGGGGCCGCGTTCTTGTGCTCGTGGCACCCCACGCACGAGGCCGTCTCGCCCGGCTGGAGCGACACCCAACTGCGCATCGACTGGATCATCCGGTCCTGCTCGTCCAGGGCCTGAAAGTAGAGGGGCGTGCGCGCCGGGACCGTGAAGCACGCCGACCCGTCGGCATGGACCGCGGCCGTGCCCAGCACCTTCTTCACGTCCCAGGCCCCCTGGATCGAGATGGGCGTGCTGGCCAACGCCCCGCCGGCCGGCCCGTGGTTCTCGTTCGACCCGATCCCCGCGGCCCGAAACTCCAACGCCACCACGCGCAAGCGCCGCACGCGCCCGCGCGGGACCCCTTCGAGCCCCGGTCCCCGGTAGATGTCGTGCAGGTACACCGTGCCCGTGTCCTTGCGGTAGTCGACCAGGTGAGGCCGCTGGGGCGGACAAGGCCGGGCCGCCAGCGGCACCGGCTGGTTGCACGAAATGCCCGAATCGCAAGCCAACAACTCCCGCTGCCCGTCGATCGCCATCCAGTAAATCCCGAAATGCGGCGACTCCTCCGTCTTGAACCCGACGAGAAAATGCTCCTCGTCGAGCGGATACGGGTACTGGAACTGGTCGCCCGACTGGCCGTACGCGTCGATGCGCTCGGCCGGGGTCTCGCGCACCGGGGCGATCAACTGGGCCCCCTGGTTCTCTTCGCGCCCGCGGCTCGGATCCAGAATGCCCAACCATCCCTTCTGGATCGAATGGTGGCCGGTGAAGATGCACACGATCTTGCCCGTATTGGGAATCGCCCGGGCGTGAAGCACCGTCGTCGGAAACCACGAGTTGTTCCCGTACACCGCCGACTGGCCCGTGCCGTCGGGGTTCATCTGGAAAAGCCCCTGGGGATAGATCTGGCCGCGGTCGTTGTAGTCCCAGCGGGTGTAGATCACGCGGCCGTCGGGCGTGACCGTGGGATAGTTCGTGTGAACCTGATCGAAACCCAATTGCCGCAAGTAGCGCCCCCTGGCGTCGCACGTGTACAGGTTGCTCACTTCGGTCCACCAGCAATCGACCGTCTGCACGCAACGGGTCGAATTGAACACCAGATCGCCGTTGGGCAAGAAGGCCGGCTCGTAGTCGGCAAACCCCAGGCCCGAGGTAATCTGCCGGATCGTGCCCTCGTCGACCGTCATCTCGTAGAGGTGATAGTCGTCCCCGTCGAGCGATTTCTTCCAGGCAAAGACGATCCGGCGGCCGTCGTACGACACGTCGGGATCGCGGATCACGCCGTGGCGATCTTCCAAGAGCGTGCGCACCCGAACCTCGCCCCCTTCGACTTCGAGCAAGCACAAGGCCGAGCCGGGCACGAAATGGCGCTCGTTCTGGGCGTCGGATTGGCCCTCGGTGTAGGCATAGTGCGAACCGCCCAGGTCGTAATGCTTCGTGAACACCACGCGGCGGAGCTTTTCCAGGTGCGGCGCGAGACGCGCTCGGCGGCGCTGGTGCGCGGCCGCGAGATAGAGGTCGGCCCAGCGGGGATCGTGCGCCGGCACGGCGCCGCGCGCCAGTTCGTCGTAGCGCGCCCGAAGGGGGCCACCCGCCGGCCCCAACGCGCCGATCACGTCGGCGATGGCCTCGATCCGCACCCGGTCGCCCGCATCGAGACGGTCCTGAGCCATCCAGTCGGCCACCACGGCCAGGGCCAACCTGTCCCGAGGAAACTCGGCCATCGCGCGGTCGAGGGCTTGCTTGGGGCCATGGCCCATCAAGGCGACCAGCCGGGCGCGCCACGGGGCCACGGTCGCCGGCTCCGCCCCGGCGATCCGATCGGCAGCCGCGCCTGCCAGCGCGAACAGACCCGCAACGAACAGTGGCACTGCGCGTGGCATCGAGTCCTCCTGGAAAACCTCTCAACCCAAATACCCCTCGGCCCGGAACCCGCCAGGCCGCGTCCCCCGGGCAAACGAGCCCATTATCGAAGCCGCCCAATCCTGTGTCAAAGGCGCCAGGCGCAAGCGCGCGGGTCGGACCGCGCCACCACAAGCAAGGCGAACGGCCCGCGGGAACTCGTGGCCGTCGCTACCACAGCCCCAGCGACCAGAGCAGCAGGCTAACGATCACCAGCACGGCGACCAGGGTGAGGAATGCAGCCCTGGCCGACATTTCGGCGGGACGCTCGGCCTGGTCGGGAAACTCGCGACGAACAAACTCGTCGTAGTCGAAGTCGTCGTCCTCGGCCGAGTAGCCGCCCGGAGACTCCACGTCCGACCACGCTTCCTCGCCCCAGCCCGATTCGTCGCTGGCCCCGCACTGCCGGCAGAACCTCGCTCCGGCGGGCACGTCGGCCCCGCAGTGCGGACACGGGAAGAAGTCGTCGGTCGGGCGTCGTTTCGCGGCCATGATGGGCACCTTGGCGGGGGCCGGATCGTATCCTATGCTATCGGGAAGACAGCACCGAGTCATCCCCCGCCCTGGTGAACTCCCGCGAGGCGATCGGTCGCATGAGTCATTCGGAATTGCCGTCCCCAGCACCTCAGGCTTCCCCTTCGGCCCCCGACCAGCAACCACCCGCCCCGCGCTTGGGCTCGCTGATTCTGGGTCTGGCGATCATTGCCATTGTCCTCGTTTCGGTCGGAGCGTTGGCCATCCAGGCGTTTTTGGTTCCCGAACGCCGCTGGGAGGAACTGGCCGAGAACCGCGCCGCGCGGCACTCCGCCGTGGGCCGGCGCCTGCCCGCCCTGGAGCTGGAGCCCCTGGTCGGCGCGGAACGCCGCGTGACACTCGTCGATCTGGCCGGCCAGGTCGCCCTGGTGAACTTCTGGGGCACGTGGTGCCCGCCGTGCCGCGAGGAACTGCCCGAACTGGCCGGCCTCTGCGCCCGGTTGGCCGGTCACTCCCGGTTCCGGTTCCTGGCCGTCTCGTGCCTGGCCCGAGGCAACGAGGAAGCCCACCTCGACGACCTGCGCGAAGACACGGCGGCCTTTCTCGCCGCCAGAAAACTGACTCTCGCGACGTACGCCGACCCCCGAGGCGTCACGCGCGCGGCCGTCAAGCAGCTTGGCGCGTGGAGCGTCTACCCCACCACGATCCTCTTGGATGGCCAAGGCGTGGTCCGCGCTCTTTGGACCGGCTACGGCCCGGGCGTCGTCGAGGATATGGAAAAACGCATCCTGGAACTGCTCGCCGAGCACGGCCCGGCAACCTGACCCGCTTGCGGGGATCGACCAATCTGGTACACTTCAACCCACGGCGACGCCTCGGATGGGTGGCCGAGTGGTCTAAGGCGGCAGTCTTGAAAGGCATGGGTGGGTATCGGCAGGCATCGACTCAACTCCTTATCCTACCACCACTTACCTGCTATTCGTCCGAACCCAAGAAGACACCAAAAAAGGCCGAAAATCCGGGGTACCAGGTGTCACTGACACCTGGTCCAGACCCGTCAATCTGCCGTCCCCCGGCGACGGTGTGGAGCCTTCCGGCGAATCCCCGGCAAGGCCCCTGGCTTCGCCTTGGCGGGGCTTCGGAACGGGGAAGCAAGGAAAAGGTCTTGACCCGTAGTCATGGTTCTGGGGCTAGCGGTAGGGCCCATGCATTGGATATGGCCCTCGGCATCGTGAAAGGGTGCTAAGGAACGGGCTGGGTGGGTTTGCAATCCATCTAGCCCCTTGCGTATATGTTCCTGAGAGCGATCAAGATAGGCGATGCTCCTGCGATCGAGGTAATCGATGGGACTTGGTCGAGTTGAGGAGACGGAAGCACCGGTGCCTTTTCTCTTCTGTTCGGCTGGGCTTCAGTGACGAGCTATCGCGGGGACGGGGTGTCCAAGTGTCCGACAAAGATGGATCGCGGCCTCGTAAATGGGCAGATCGTGGACGGCGGCCCACAACTCCAACGGGTTGCCGTGGCTGTGGCACTTGTGGCAATAGTACCGCCGACGGCGCAAGTTGACCGAGAACGTCCGACTGCGCGGCCACGACGAGCCGTGGACGGGGCAAGGTCCGCGGAGTTGGTCCCCCCAGCGAGCGACCGGCTCGAAGCCGAGTTGATCGAGCACTTGCTCCATCGTGATCTCGGCACGCAATCGGGCGAAGTCGATCCCAGGCATGACGGTCTTCCTGTTGCTGGGGGTTG
>JANLFZ010000176.1:0-3343 GCA_024653385.1 Thermoguttaceae bacterium
GCAGTACTCGTCGTTGTACCCGTCCTTCCAGCACTGGTCGGTGGGGATGTAGCCGGGCGCCCCCTCGCCGAACCCCGCGACCACGACAAACGACTCCGGCCGCAACCGCTGGGCCGCGAGTTGATATCCCACGAAGCTCTCGCCGGGCATGATCACGAACTGGGCCGCGCCGCGGTTGAAGTCGAGGCACGGCACGTCGATCGGGCGGCCGGCAGCCACGCGTTCGCGCCAGCTCAACCCCAAGGCAGCCGAGATCCGTTGCCATCGCGTGGCCTTGGGGTCGGCCAGGATCCGCTTCATCGCCTCCAGGGTGAAGTTGCCCGTGTCGCGCGGCGGAAGACGCAACTCGGCCGAGCGGAACGCCACCTCGTCGATCGGCCGCCGCTTCGTGTTGTTCCACGCGGCGACCATCCCCTGGTAGAGCCGGTCGGCCAGCACGGCCCGATTCTCGCGCGCCCCCGTGTTGTACTTGCCCGCGGTCGTGTCGCCCGCGCACCCGGTAAAGTAGATCTGGAACATGCTGGGGTCGTCTTTCTGGCGCCGCGCGCGGGCCATGCCGGGAAAATCGGCCGAGACCCCGCCGCGACCGTAGTAGCTCATCGGATGAACCGCATAGCAACTCCACGCCAACACGGGCCGGTCGCCGTCCCACAGGCTGATCGTCTTCAGCCACGGGTCGATCTCGCCCTCGGGCGCGCCGTAGAGGTCGCCGCTGGCGCTGCCGCGGCCCCAATGGATTTTGCCCTCGGGCGTGACGACGCGGCGGTTCGACGCCACCCGCTCGACCTTCCCCTGGCCGACGCCGACGTGGGTGACCCGCCGCGGGTGCGCAAGCGACTTGCGCAGGGCCTCGGCCACGCGCTGGACCGCGCGCTCGTGGAACTCGGGATCGCAGTTCCAGCCCTTTAGCCCGTATTGGTCGAGCAGCCGCTGGGCCACGAGGTCGCAGATCGGCGCGTCGTGCTGGTGGACCGTGGCCAAGAGGACCCGCTGGCGTGTCGTGCCGGCCGCCTGGGCCAGGACATCGCGCCACCGGTCGTACGAGTCGTTGTTGCACTGGCACCAGTCGAGAGCGAGCACGACAACCGGCGGGAACGCCCCGTCGACCCCAGCGCGAAGCAGCACAAACCCCTTGGCCCACAGGGGATCGACGATCTCCTTGGCGTCGGCCACGCCCCCGCCCATGCAGGCGTGACCGATCGGCACGGTGATGTCGGCCTCGAAGGTCGCCACGGCCCAACCTTGCACGGGTGCTGCCGCCTCCGCGGCGACCGTCCACGCGAAGACTCCCAACACCGCCACGCCAAGACAACCAAGGCTGCACCGGTTCATGACACCACTCCCGCGAATTCGGCAATCCATGGAAGCACGCTCGGCACGCCCGCAGGGGACACGCCCCGGGGGCCGGTCACCCACCGGAGCCGCGGCGTCCGGACCGAGTATAATCGATTCACGGGCGGGCCACACCCGATGCGTCTCGGGCGGGATCGCCGGAAGTCCCGACCGACGCCACCTTGTTGCCCAGCCCCGCCAATCCCTAATCCCCAATCCCCAATCCCCAATCCCTACTTCACCCCATGCTCACTCCCTCAGCCGCTCCAACACCAGACGCATCGCAGCCTTCGGGCACTCGATCCCCGGTGGTTCCACCTGGCCGCTGGCCTCTTCACGGTTGGATCGGGCTTGGGTTGGCGGCCGTCTTCTGGGCACTCAACTGGACTTTGCCGCGGCAGCATGCACCGACCACGTGGGGGTTCTTCCCGATGTGGCTGGGGTATTGCCTTGTGGTCGATGCGGCCGTGTTGTTTCGCAAGGGTAGTTCGATGCTCGCGCGGAGCCCGGCCGGGTACGTGGCGCTCTTTGTGATCTCGGCCCCGGCATGGTGGTTGTTCGAGTTGCTCAACGCGCGGGTGCAGAACTGGCACTACGAGGGTGGCTACTCGTTCGGCGAGATCGGGTACGCCGTGTTCGCCTCGCTCAGTTTTTCGACCGTCATCCCGGCCGTGTTCGGCTCGGCGGAATTGGCAAGCACGTTCGGCTGGATCCGGCGCGTGCCGCGAGGGCTTGCCCTTGGGCCGACGCGGCCGGTAACCGCCGGCATGTTCGTCGGGGGCGCGGCGATGCTCGGGCTGCTGTTGGCGTGGCCGTTGTACTTCTTTCCGCTCTTGTGGCTTTCGGTCTATTTCCTCCTGGAGCCGATCAATGTGTGGTTGGGCAACCGCTCGCTCTTGCGCGATGCGGCCGAGGGCGATTGGCGGCCCTACCTGTCGCTGGCGGTCGGCTGCCTGATCTGCGGCTTCTTCTGGGAGATGTGGAACTACTACTCGTGGCCCAAATGGAAGTACGATGTGCCGTGGGTCGGATTCCTTCACGTGTTCGAGATGCCGCTGTTGGGCTACGGCGGGTACGTGCCCTTCGCGTGGGAACTGTTCGCCCTGTTCCATCTGGTCCGCGGCGGACCGGAGGATCTGGTCGACCTCCGGCCTCTTGACGGCCCATCGGCAAGCGACGCTTCCGACGATCCGCGGCCATGACGCAAGCACCCACGACCGTTGGGCCGGCGCTCCTCGGGCCGCGTGGCCGTTATCGTTGGTACCGCTTGAGCCGTGCGCGGTACTTGTCGCGGGTGGGTTCGTCCGGCGCGAGGCGGATGGCGGTCTGGGCCCATTGCACCGCCTCGGAGAAACGGCCGGCTTCGGCCAAGGCGGCTGCCAAGGCGTCGAGCAACCCGTCGAGGTCCTTGCCGCCGCGTTCGATCGCCTGGCCGAAATCGCTCGCCGCGGCATCGAGGTACGATCCCTCCAGCGCCAAGTAGCACGCGCCGCGGTCGGCATAGGCCGAGGCCAAAGAGAAAATCGGGTCGGCTACGTGCGGATGATTCTCGATGGCCCGGCTGTAGGCCTCGATCGCCTTGAGATGCTCCGCCTGGCGCCGGTACGAGTGGCCGAGAAAGTAGTATGCCTCGGCGTTGCGCGGGTTCTTCTCGATGGCCGAGGCGAAACTCGCCCCTGCCTGCTCGTGCCGGCCGAGGTTGTCCAAGGCGCGACCCAGATTGACGAAGTCCACGTCGCTGGGCTCCAGCGCGACGGCCTGGGCGAAGTCGTCGGCGGCCTCCTGCCATTTCTGGAGCAAGAACCACGCGGTGCCGCGGCGGCTGAACAGCCGGAAGTCCTTCGGATGGTAGTGGAGCCCTTGGGTAAAGTCGGCGATGGCGCGGTCAAGCTGGTCGTCGCGCAATCGCGCGGTTCCCCGGCCGAGGTATGCCTCGGCGTACTCCGACCGGCCCGGCGACGCGCTCGGGTCGAGTTCCGTGGCCTTCGCCAAGTAGGCGAGTGCCGCATCG
>JANLFZ010000176.1:3353-9785 GCA_024653385.1 Thermoguttaceae bacterium
CGGGCGACGGCCTGGCAAGCTCGGCCTGGGCGCGGCGCACGAGCGCGTCGGCGGTCTCGGCCGGCGCGGCCGGCGACTTCGCGGCCGGCGACGACTTGACGTCGGCCGGCGACGGCGCAGCAGTCGGCGACTTTGCGGCGGCGGACTCCGAGGGCTCGTGTGGCGTCTGGTCTCGCGCCGAAAGCAAGTACCAGGTTCCCCACGCCCCGCCCGCGAACGCCAGGGCCAAGACTCCCACGCCCGCCAGCGTGGCGACGAACGACCGCCGTGGCTGCCGGACCCGCACCGCTTCGCGCAGCGCGGCCACCAGGGCACTTGCCGTTGGATAGCGCTCGGCCGGATCCAGCGCGGTCGCCCGCGCGATCACCGCCCGCTCGCCCGGCGGAAGCAGCGAGAGATCGAGCGACCCGGTCAGAATCGCCTCGGTCACGGCGGCGAATTGCTCGCTCGGATAGGGCAGCACTCCGGTGCGCAACTCGTAGTAGCTCACCGCCAGCGAGTACTGGTCCGACGAGGTACTCGGAAGACCGTCGCGGAGGCACTCGGGCGACATGTAGGCGATCGACCCCACCGTGCTGGTGGCCGATTGCATCCCATCGACCACCCGAGCCAGACCGAAATCGCACACCTGCGTGGCACCGCCGACCAGCACGAGGTTGTGGGGTTTGATGTCGCAGTGCTGGATGGCCACCGGGCCGGCGCCCAGATCATGAACCGGCTCGTTGAGGAAGTCGATCGCCTTGGCCGCGTCGTCCATGTGGGCCAGCAGTTCCTCGACGGGGAGCCCTTCGAGACCCTGCTGGCGGCACTCCTCGAGGCGGTCGAAGAGGGTCTTGTCGGCCAGGCCCATGGCGATGATCAGTTCGACGGGCCGGGCTTGCTCGTCGGGCGGAGGCGCCAGAGAGCCCCGCACCGGCGACCCGGACGGCTCGCAGACCGACGCGGTGGCCGCCGCGGAATCGAGCACCGAACCGTCCGCGGCCTTGAGCCAATAGGCCAAAAGCGGCACGAGGTGGGGATGCCGAATGCGCTTGACCGCCTGGAGCGCGCGGAGTTCCTTGCGCCCGCGACGGCCACCCATCTCGATGATCTTCAGCGCCACCTCGGTTCCGCCTGGGGCGCTGGCGTGCCAGACGGCGCCGAATTCGCCCCGCCCGAGAAACCGCAGCAACCGGTAGCCCGGTATCGGCTCGTCCCCGACGCGGTACACGAATGCCATGATTCCACCTCCCTGGACTTGGGGGTCGGCTCCGTCCCGTCCAGGCCCGAACAAGTCGCCGGCCGGAATCGGTTCCCGGCACGGCGGGCCTTGCACGCCGGGTTCGTTCAGGGCCGGGCGCCCAGCGCGACGGGCGTCCACGTCGCCGGGGGCCGCCCCGTGCCGGTCTGGCCGGCGCCGGCCCGTACCAGCGGGATCCGCGCGTACGCCAACAGACCGTCGGGCGCGGCGGTCGGCTCTTGGGTCTTGGCGCCTTGCGTCAGTTCCGAAGTAACCCGCGGCACGGTCGTTTCGACGTACTTCACCACGTCGTTGAGGGTCACCTCGCCGCGGTCGGTCTGGACGGCCTTGCCTTCCAGCGCGTCGACCAGACACTTGGTGAACACGCCGTGTTTCCACTCGGGGTGCTCGGCCGCCAGTTGGCCTCCCTTCGAGGCCGTGACCGTGAAGATCACGTCGTCCTGCAACCGGCGCACGGCCGCCTTCATGTTTCGGGAGCGTGGCGGCTGGATGGCCCCGCTGTGGCACGTGTCGAGGAAGGCCAACTTGCGGCAAGGAATATCGCCCAGCAGGCGGAAGTCGTCCCAGGCGATGCACCCCTCATACGACTTACCCAGATTGGCCATGCGGAATTCGTGGCCGATGAAGTAGTACTGCCGCGTGCGCACGTCTTCCCAGCCGTGTCCGGCCAGGAAAAGCACCAAGAGATCGTCGGGGCCCACCCGGTCCTTGAGCGTGCGACGAAGCTCCTCGAGCGTCTGCCGCCACTTCTGGGGCGTCACGTCTTCGTTGAGCAACAGGGTCGCGGCCACCACGTCGTAGAGCCCCTGGGCCCGCGTCCGAAGCACGTTCCGGAACGCTTCGGCATCGGCGGCCGAGAACTCCAACGGAGGCACCTTGGGATCGGCGTACTTGTTGATTCCCACGGCCACCACGTACATCTTGGGCCGCTGGGGACGCACCAGGTTCACCCGGCGGATCACCAGGTCGTTCGAGGCGGTCACCTCGGCCTGGGTGCCCACGACGACCTGGATCAGGTTGGTTTCCTCGCTGGGCAGGCTGACCAGCCATTCGTAGGTATGCTCGACATAGTGCTCGGCCTTGCGCTGGGCCACGAGTTTTCGTTCCCGGCCGACCACGCCGCTGGCATAGATCTTGGCCTCGACCAGTTCGTTCTGAAGGGGCACTTGCACGCGGGCGCGCACCCGGGCCACATTGCCGGCCACCTCGGCGTCGGACTCGGGCTGGAGGATCTCGATGGCCGGGGCCTGGGCGATCTGGTCGGGCACGGCCCGGGGCAGCTCGCCGATGGGCTTGATCTTCGCCCGGGTAAACGCCTCGGGCAGGTTGCCGGCCGGCAACAGCTCCTCCAGCACGCTGGGTTGCTCGAGCTTCTGGCGGAAGTGGTCGGCCCGGTAGTATGCCGGAAGCACGTCCACGCCGCGGTTCACCTGCCACCCGAACAACGTGTGACCGTTGATCGACGCGTCGAAATAGCCCTCGGGTGTCCAGAAGGCCCACTCGCGGTCGGCACTGACAAACAGCGTGGCCACGGCCTGCCACGCGGGCCGGAGTTGGAACCCCGGCCGCGCCGATCCCTCGCGGAGCGTGCGGAACTCGACCAGGGTGCCCCAGGGCATGTCCCGGAGGTGCTCGAGGATCTCGTCGGGCCGCGTCGCTTCGAGTTTCTTCTGGCCGTCGCGATCGGCGTACCATCGGATCGTCGCGATTGCATCGCCCTCGCGCACTCCCTTGTGATAGAGCGGCCCGGCCGGATGAATCCGCCGGACCACCAGACGGCGCTCGCCACCGGGGCCGTCGGCCTTGAGGTCGAACTCGGCGCCCCAGCGGCTGTAGGGGGCGGCCCCCGACTCGTGGTCCGCCAGACTCCAGAAACACAGCGTGCCGTCGGCCGAGCCCGAGACCAGATAGCGCAGATCGCGGGAGACGGCCAACGAGAGCACCGAATCGTTGTGTCCGCGAAAGTGCCGGAGCACGGGACAATCGCCTTGCTCGGTCAGGCGGCACACGTAGATGCTGTTTTGCACGTCGGTGCCGACGGCGATGGCGGCCGGGTTGCCCTGGCGGTCGGGGATCCAGCAATACGCGCGGATGGCCCCCTCGCCCAGCGCGGTCCGAAGCACCACCCGGCCCTTGGGTTGCCCGTCGCGGAATAGTTGCAGCCCGCCGTCCTGCCAGGCGGCCTTCCACGGTCCGGCGTAGGTCTCGCCCGTAAGCCAGTCGCCCGGGGCCAGCGGCTCGTCCCGGCCGAGTTCCAGTCGCTGGGCATCGAACGTCCGTTCGAGGTCGCCGTAGTCGTTGAAGCCGCGCTCGTTCAAGCGGCTGCCGAACGCCACGCGGTAATACGGTTGCTCTTTGGCAAAGGCGACCTTCAGGACCCGTCGTCCCTTGCCGCCCAGGGTGATCCGTGGGCGGTCGCCCGCCAGAGACTCGACAAAGACCTCGAAGTCCTTGCCGCCGGTGTAGGCGGCGTGCTTGCCGTCGGGGCTGACCGCGCAGGCCGACACGTGGTCGGCCGAGGCCTGGCGGCGCCGGACCGTGGCGCTGGCCACGTCCCATAACTGAAACTCGGCCGTTCCGCTGCCCGCGCGCAGGGCCGTTCCGATGGCCAGCGTCCGGCCGTCGGGGCTGAACGCGGCCGACAGCACCGGGGCGCCGGCGTCGAGCGGTTGGGCCTTCGCGGCGCCGAGGTCCCACAGGAACAGCTTGCCCTCCAGATCGGCCGACACGAGACGCTTTCCGTCGCGCGACGCGGCCAGCGCCGAGACCATGCGGTGGTGGACGGTCGGCCACGTCGCGACCTCGGCCGGGTTGCCCAGACGGATGCTCTGGAGGTTCCAAATCAGCCGGCCGTCGGGTTCCTGGCCCACGTGGACTGGCAAGACGACATGGGTGTTGCCGACGATCGCCAGCGGCCGGAAGTTCGGCTCCTGGCGGATACGGCGTGCCCGCTCCACCCCGTAGGTGTTTTCGTCGGGCTGATACAGGACATTCGGTTTCCAGTCGCGGCGGTTCCAGACGATGGCCTGGCCTTGCACGTCGTTCGAGACCAGCCATTGGCCGTCGGCCGAGAACGCCAGCGCGCAGACGGCCTGGCGATGGCCGTCGAGCACGCGGTCGAGCGTCCCCTGGACCGGATCGATCAGCAGGATCTCGCCCAGGCTACCCATCGCCGAGTGCCCCGCCAGCGCCAACAGGCCGTCGTTCGGCGCGATGGCCAGGGCGTGAATTTGGCCCAGCGGTCCGCGGGCGACCTGCCAGCGGATGGTCCGCTCGCGGAGGAAGACGCCCTGGAGATCGCGCGTCACGGCCCGCAGGTTCCAGACCTGAACGACCTTGTCCCACCCGCCCGAACAAAGCCTCGCCGAGTCGGGCGTGAACGCCAAGGCGCGCACGCTGCCGGTATGCCCGTGAACGTTGATGCGCAGATGGGGCTCGTCGGACGTCACGTAGATCAAATCGCGGGTCCGGACGGCGTCGCCGGCATGGCCGGCGCCGGGGCTTGCCGCCAACATCGCGAGGAGGAAGAAAACGGTCGCACTCCCACGGATCGCGCACGCAGCGTCGGCCCGTCGCATCGCTTGCTCCTTCTCCGAAAAGACCACGGCGCCATTGCTCATGACCGCCCACGGGGAATGTGTCCCCATTTTCGCGGCGAAGGATCGCGACAATGGGACCGTCCCCGTCGGGGGTGAAGTGGACAGGCACCTGTTCCATTATCCGCCGCCGGAGTCGCGGGTTGCGTCCTCATTTGCGTTCCCACGCAACTTTCGACGAACGGCCGCGATAATGGTACGGGAGGGCGTTCCAAAGGGTAACCCGTAGCGCGGCACAGGTGCGGCAATGAATAGAGGCTTCGCCAAGGTGGCCAGGCTCCTGCTGGTGGGAATCGCGTTTTGGGCACTCGGGGGGATTGGCCATTCGGCCGAGCGACCGACGCGATTCCGGGATTTGGTGTACAAGAGCTTCGACGAGGATGACCATGCCGGGCTGGCCAGCCAGATCGGCTTCGAGGGCAAGAAGGTCGATTTTACGGCCCTGGAATACAAGGTGCTGTTGCTGAAGGAGCCAGGGGCCGCGCCCGCCTTGGTCGACCCCAAGACGCACCGCTTCACGATGGGCCAGCAGATCAAGGTCGTGGTCCGCCCGCTGACTCGTTCGCACATCTATGTGTATCACGTGGGTGCCAGCGGCCGTGGGTCGTTCCTGGTGCCCCGGGAAGACGAAGAGCCCGCGGTTGTGGCACCCGAGAAGGAGATAGCCATACCCCAGGATGGTTATTTCGAGTTCGTACCACCCCCGGGTGATGAAGTCCTTTACGTCATCGCGACCCGAGAACCGGTCCGGGATCGGGCCCTGTTGGCCAAGGTCGTGACCAGCAAGGATCCGGAGAACGACACTCCGCAGATGAAAGAACAACGCAAGAAGATCAACGCCGTGGTCGAAAGCGTGGTCAAGTCGGAGGCGGAAAAGCGCCTCGAACGCCACGACGGCACCATCAAGTACCGGGGGTTGTTGCAGCCGGAGGATCGCAAGGCGTTTGTCGAGGATCTGAAATCGCGTGGAGTCACCTTCGGGTCGGTCGAGCTGCCCCCGGAAAACCCGAACGAGGGGACCGTGGCCCTGGGGTTCCGGTCGGCCGACGCGCCCCCGCAGGCCGGGACGGCCCTGGTCGTGACGATTCCGCTGCGATCGGCCGGAACCGGCCCCGCCCGGTGACCGGCCGAAAGGACCGATTGACGTATTTGCGCGGGTGAGGGCATCCCGCGAGGTTGTCCCGGACAGGCGGTGGCGCGGCAACGTGCGGAGTATTCGTTGCTGGCTTCTTCTACAAGGAAGTCTAGAATTGAGGGGACCCCGAGGACGGCCCGAGGGCCGAGGAGGGAAGACGATGCAGTGGTTGACGATTGACCGAACGGGCCGCCCGGCGGTGCTGGCGTGCCTGGTGGTGCTGGTTGCGGCATGCACGGCGTGGTCGCAAGAGAAGAAACAGGTCCGGTTCCGCGACCTGTGCGACCAGTACTTCGACGAGGGCAAGGGGGAAGACATCGCCCGGCTGATCGGCTTCGAGGTGCCCGCGGCGAAGGTCACCGCGCTGAAGTACAAGGTGCTGCTCTACGAGACCGGGCCGGACAAGAAGGCCGTCGAGAAGGTCGTCGATCCCAAGACGCATGCGTTCAAGGTGGGCGACC
>JANLFZ010000176.1:9795-11569 GCA_024653385.1 Thermoguttaceae bacterium
CGACCGCATCCGCTTGAGTGTCGAGCCCTACACCAAGTCGTACATCTACATCTTCCACGTGGGGGCCAGCAAGAAGCAGGCGTTCCTCTATCCGCGCAAGGGTGCCGAACCCAAGACGGTCGATGCCGCCACCCCGGTGACGTTGCCGGCCGACGGGTTCTTCGAGTTCGTCCATCCGCCGGGGCAAGAGCGCCTGCTGGTGGTGGCCACCGACAAGCCCGTGGCCGACCTGAAGATCCTCGGCAGCGTGCTGGGCAAGCACAACGATCCCAACGCGACGTATACTCCCGAGGAACAAGAGATCAAGAAGCGGCTCAACGCGACCGTCGAGGCGAACCTCAAATCGTACCAGGAGAAGCAGATCGAGAAGCGCGACCAGGTGGTGCGGTTCCGCGATCTGGGCGGCGCGCAAGAGCAGAAGGACCTGGCCGAAGACGTGAAGTCGCGAAAACCCAAGTCGGCCACGCTCGAGTTGCCCAAGGCGAACGACGGCACCCTGGCGGTGTGTCTGGTGATGGACAAGTCGATGGCCGAAGGGCCCACGAGCTTCCTGGTGACGATCCCGCTGATCTCGGCCGACGGGTCGGGCATCGGCATGGGCAAATAAGCCGCAGTCGGCGTTGAGGCCACGGGGATGGCGCGCAAGTACCGGGAAGGCGACGAGGCCGTGCCGGGGTTCCGCCTGGAGCGGTTCCTCGGACAGGGCGCGATCGGCGAAGTGTGGCAGGCCGTCGGACCCGGCGGCACCGAGGCGGCGATCAAGATCGTCGATCTCAGCGGCTCGGGCGCGCACGGGCTCAAAGAGTTCCGCGCGATGCAACTGGTCAAGCGGATCCATCATCCGCACTTGACGCCGATCATGGGCCTGTGGGCCAAGGACGAGGCCGGCCAGTTGCTCGATGAGCAGGACACCGCGCTGTTCGCCTCGGCCGACACGAGTTCCCGGAGCCCTCGCGAGACCATCACCCTACCTCCCGAACCCCCGTCGCGCCGCGCCACCGAACTGATCATCGCCATGGGGCTCGGCCGGCAGAGTCTCGCCGACCGGCTCGACGAGTGCCGGCGCGAAGGCGCCGAGGGTATTCCCGTCGAAGAGCTGCTCGGATACCTGCGCGACGCGGCGCGGGCGATCGACTTCCTCAACAGCCCGGTCCACGCGCTGGCCTCGGGCACGGGAGCGATTGTCCACTGCGACATCAAGCCGCTGAACATCCTCATTGTCGGCGGGGCCGCCCAGGTCTGCGATTTCGGCCTGGCCCACATGATCGGCGCCGCGCGCAAGACCGCCGCCGCGATGGGGACCATCGCCTATGCCGCGCCGGAACTGCTCGATGGCAAGCCCAGCCCCACGACCGACCAGTATTGCCTGGCGATCACCTACTACGAGTTGCGCACCGGCACGCTTCCCTACGAGCAGCAATCGGCCTTTGCCGTGATCGAAGCGGTGCGCAAGGGCGACCTCGACTTCTCGCGCGTCTCCGAGGCCGAACAGGCGGTGCTGCGCAAGGCGACATCGATCGATCCCGAGGCACGCTACGAGTCGGCCATGGAACTGGTTCAAGCGCTCCGCGCGGCGGTGTTGGGCGAAGAAAGTCGGCCGCCCAAGCCGCGGCGACGCTGGGCGATCGCGGCGCTGGCTGCCGTCGCCGTCGCCGGCCTCGTGGCGGCCGTGGCCTACGTCGGCTACCCGTACTTCGTGATTTCGAGGGAACCCGTGTCGAGTTCGGTTGGGCTTTCCACGGGCAAGGGCGGGTCGTCGCTCCAGACCGAATCG
>JANLFZ010000177.1:0-2004 GCA_024653385.1 Thermoguttaceae bacterium
CGGCTCAACGACGACATGACCGCCCTGGCCGAGCCACCGCGGCACCTCAAGCCGTCGAACTACAAGCATGTGGGCTTCGAGGGGGCGTTTCTCACGAAGATCGACGGCCGCTACCACCTCGTCTGCGCCGAGGTCAACCAGGGCAACTACGACTGCATGATTGCCACCGCCGAGAAGCTCGAAGGCCCTTATGGTCCCCGCTATTTGGCGATTCCCCACGGCGGGCACAACATGCTATTTCGGGATCGCTCGGGCCAGTGGTGGTCGACGTTTTTCGGCAGCGACCCGAAAGCCCCGTTCCGCGAACGCCCGGCGATCTTGCCGATCGAGTTCGGGCCCGACGGCCGTATTCGGCCTCGCTCGTAGGAATGGGCGATTCATGTCGAAGGATGATCGCCATGCCATGAAGCCCATGCTTGCTCTCCTCGCCGGGTTGTTGCTGGCGCCGGTGGGCGCGGCTCGGGCCGCGGAGGGCGGCTCCGGCCCGGCGTTTCTTCGCTGCGACTTGGCCGTGATCGGTGGGGGCAGCGGCGGCTTCGGAGCGGCACTGGCGGCGGCGCGGCGGGGGCTTTGCGTCGTGCTGGTCGAGCAGGCGGACCGGCTGGGCGGCAACTCCGTCCGAGGCGGCGTCCACTGTTGGGAGAACGGCGCGGGCGGCACCGGGATTCCTTTCGATCTCTACCGGCGGCTGAAGCAGGTTCCCGGCGCCGTCGGCATCTCTTCGTACGGCCGGCACCTGGCCTGGTTCAAGCCGGACCAAGAGCCCTATCGGTTTCCCGGCGGCGAGACGATCATCGATCCGAGACGCTGCTATGCCGACACACTCCGCCGCCACGGCACGCGCGGCCTGGGCGCGGACGAGGCGGCCTGCCGCGAGCAGTGGCACGGCGTGGTGTTCGAGCCGGAGGCCATGGCGGCGACCATGAGGGCCATGTTGGACGAGACCGGCCGCTGCCGAGTGCTCCTAAACACCACGTTTCGGATGGTCCATGCGACCGCCGGACGTGTGGAGTCCCTGGAACTCGGTGACGGCCAGAGGATTGTCGCCCGCTGCTACGTGGATGCCACCGGCGACGGTTGGCTGTGCCTGGGCGCCGGCTGCGACGTGATGACAGGCCAGGAGGCCCGCGACCGGTTCAACGAGCCGATCGCTCCGGCGCAAGCCACCCGGAATGTCAACGGCGTAACGCTCATCTATCGGGTCACCCGGAAGCCGAAGCCCGGCATTGATCCGTTGCCGACGAATGTGCCGGCCCGATGCTGGTGGCGGGAGAGCTTTCCGGTTGCCCAAATGAACCACTATCCCAATGGCGATCTGAACATCAACATGCTGCCGACCATGGACGGACAGGAGTTCCTCCGGCGCGGCGATCAGGCGGCCGACGCGGAATGCCGCCGCCGCGTGCTCGCCCACTGGCATGACCTGCAAACGCGGTACGACGAGTTCCGCCATTACCGAATGGCCTGGGTCGCGCCGGCCTTGGGCGTGCGCGAAACGCGCCGCATCGTGGGCGAGTACGTCTTGACGGAACGCGACGTGCGTGCCGGGCTGAGCCGCCAAGCACACCCCGACATCATTGCCGTCGCCGACCATGCCCTGGACACGCACGGCAGCCACGCGCACGGCATCGGCGAACTGCGAGAGCCGTACGGCGTTCCCTATCGCTGCTTGATTCCCAAATGATCGTTTGCGAAAGAACCAATAGCGGCGGGAACGCCGGTTCCCGCGGAGGCAAGACACCATGAGATCGACCCTCCCCCTTGTTGCCGCCCTGGTGCTGGCACCGCTGGGTGCGCTGGTCGCGGCCGAGAACCGTGAGTTGCCCGACGGCACAACGGCCCACGCCGGGCAGCCGTCGGCCCGCGCCGCCGTCGATCAGGTGGCCCAGAATGTTCCCCACGCCCATCCCGGGGAGCCGGGGACAGGCGCCCGCCCGGCGCCATGGGCCAGTCGCCACGTCCTCGAACTCCGCGAGCGCGTGCTTCACCCCGAGGACGGCCTGC
>JANLFZ010000177.1:2014-11560 GCA_024653385.1 Thermoguttaceae bacterium
GTCGGTAAGCGTGTATCAAGACGCCGACCGCATCGTGTGGCGCTTCGGCAAGGGCGATGTCTGGGATCGCCGGCTCGACTTGAGCGACGACCCCAAGCCCGCTCACATCTCCGAGATCGCGCACGGCATTCGGGTCGAGGGCTGGAAATGCCCGCCCTACGGCGGCCCCGTCGAAGCCACGCGCGGCACGGCGAACGCCCAGCGCATGAAAGAGCTTTGCCAGGGCGCGCCCCCGAGCTACGTCAAGCGGCCGTATCCGTGCCCGAAGCCGGTGGGCGAACTGGCGTTGCACCTGCCCGCCGACCAGATGGGGCTCCAGATCACCCAGAGCCTCGTCATCGAGGAGGCCACGCTTCATTTGACGTGCGCCTGGCCGTCCGGCGTGCGACTCGATCTGGACTGTTTCATCCCGCCGTCGCCGAATGTGCTCGTGGTGCGATGGCAACTCGCCGGCTGGAACGCGCACACGCGGACCGGCCACGACGTGCCGCCGGTGCGCTTCAGCCTCTATCGCTGGGCGGATCCTTCCATCGAGGTCTTTGGCGAACGATTTGCCGGCGAGTACTTGCACGAGGCCTTCAGGGGCATGGGCCGGCCGAAGGTCACGCCGTTGGCCCCTCCCAGCGCGCACAAGGAAGGCGACTTCAGTTGGATCGAACAGGCCTTCCCGCCCGACCCGCTTTTCAAGGATGGCTTTCGCTACCGGCTTGCGCCTTGGGCTTCCGGCTGCCGCGTCCAGCCGGTCGAAATGAAAGCCGGCGGCGAGGCGCGATTGCAGATTCTCCCGGCGGCCACCGCGACGAACGGCACCGTGATCGTGGCCGTGGCCACCAGCAGCGATCGCGGCGGCCCTGGCGAAGAGTTGGCGCGCATCGGCAAGGCGGTCGCGGCAAACGCCGCCGAGGCGGTCCAGCGCTGGAGCGAGGCGAATCGCCAAAGCGCGGCCGAGTTCTGGGCCCGGTCGCGCCTCCAGGTGAGCGATCCGCTCATCGAGAATTGCTGGTACGAGACGCTCCACGCCCGCCGCTGCGCGTACCGCCACGATACGGTTCCGCCGGGGCTCTTTCTGCCCAGCACGGTCCAGGACTACGCGCATTGGCACGGCGATTACCACCTGAACTACAACTTCCAGGAGCCGTTCTGGGGCGATTATACCGCCAATCACATCGAGCTGGGCGACGCCTATTTTCGGGGCATGGAGTTCCTGCTGCAGATCGGCCGCAAGATCGCCCGCGACTACTACGGCTGCCGCGGCGTGTTCATCCAACTGAGCGGGTACCCCATCCATGCCGTGGACGATCCGCTCGGCGTGGTGCCGATGGGGCGCATGGCCTACATGACCGGCTGGGCAGCCAACCAGTACTGGTGGCGGTACCTCTATACGCTCGACACGAACTGGCTGCGTACGGCGGGCTACCCGGTCATTCGCGACTGCGCCTTGTTCTACACGGATTTCATGCGCCAAGGCGACGACGGCCTATATCACGTATTCCCTTCCAACCAGGGCGAGGACGGCTTCACGGGCAATCCGAAGGACTACACCGATCGCCCACAGGTCATGCAGCACCTGCGCTATTGCCTGCGCGCGGCCATTTTGGCCAGCGAAGTGCTTCAAACCGACGCCGACCTGCGCGCACAATGGCGCGAGCGTCTGGAACACTGCGCGGGCGACGACGGCACGCCGCCGCTTAAGCTCACCGGCATCGAACGCATCTGCCACGAGGCGAATCCGCCCGAGTTCGGCTTTGGGCGTCCCTATCGTCCCCAACCCGACAAGCCCACGGGCCCGCCGTGGCCGAGCGAACCGACGACATGGTACTTCGGCCAATATCCTTGGGCCGTGATGGGTCGCTTGCGGGAAGGTCAATTCGTGGCCGATCGGGATTTTCCGGTGTTTCGCGACATCATTCGGCGCTGGCGGCATCCGAACGGCCTGCTCTGGGGCATGGCCATCGCCAACTACGGCCGCGCGGGCGCCTGGACCGAGTCGCTGGGCGTCATCGCGCCCTTGCAGGAGATGATGCTGCAAAGCTGGGACGGCGCCCTTCGCATCTTTCCGGCATGGCCGCGCACCGTGGACGCGCGCTTCGAGAATTTCCGGGCGGAAGGTGCTTTTCTGGTCAGCGCGGCCTGGAGCAAGGGCCGCGTCCAATCGCTCGATATCGTGAGCCAGCGTGGCGCCCGCTGTCGCCTGTATTCGCCCTGGCCCGAGGGCGCGAAGGTCACGGACGACGCCGGCTCGCAGGTGACGTGCGGCGCCGACGCGTATGGCCGTCTCGAGTTCGCCACCGAAGCAGGCAAGCGCTATCGGCTGTTTCCTGCGCGCAACGACCGGACCGATCTCCCCACGCGACGTGCATTGTCGGGGACCGCCGGCCCGATGGCGGCGGCATCCATCCTCGCCGTATCCGCCGGGGCGCCGCTGCCCAGTGCGGCCCCGGCGCGGCGCGATCGAACGCAGCTCTTTCCCACGGATCTACCCCACGGTCGTTGGCTCCGGTTCCAGGCTGCGGGCTTCTCCGAACCCGCTTGCGGTGTCCTTTACCGGCTCAAAGACAAGGTGACCAACGGCCTGCCGCTAGGCGGGATTGATACCGGCTGCTTCGACCTCGAAACCAGCGGGTTGCTCGGCTATGTGACGATCTACAACACGCTCGTTCCCCGGCGCGGGCCGGACAACTGGCCCCTCTTGGGCATCAGTATCGGAGGGAAAACCTGGGTGCTCTGCGACCGGACCCAGGCAAAAACCGGCTGGGGCGAGTATCAGTATGGGGACTCCGGAAAGACCTTCCGCTATTGGAAAGACAAGAAATGGGACAACTCGAAGGAGCCCCTCTTGGAGAGAATCGCCCGGCTAAACCTCGACGGAGTCCAAACCGCCAGGGAAATCCACTATTGGGGCCACTACCCGGTTGCCGACTTGGAGTTCGAGACCGATGCCCCCATCAGCGTTGGGCTTCGGGCCTGGTCGCCTTTTTTGCCGGGTGCATTGGTCGATTCCATGCTGCCGGGCGCGGTCTTTGAGGTGCGGCTGAGAAACCGGACGCACGAAAAGCAGCAAGGCGCTCTGGCCTGCTCCTTTCCCGGCCCGAAACCTCTGGAAGCCGGCAGTGGAACCTACGACCGGCAGCATAAGCGCGTCGGGGAGTTCACGGGCGTCCATGTGCAGTCCAAGCTCGCCAGTTATGCCCTGGGGGTCATTGGTTCCGAGGAAGCCCGTTTCGGTGGCGGCCTGCGTGCCGAGGGCCGCGCATGGTCGGCGATCGCCTCCACGCTGCCGGCGGCCGGACCCGACCATCCGGACGCCTCCGTGGCGGTCGATTTCACACTCAAACCCGGCGAAGAACGGATTGTCCGTTTTGTCGTGACCTGGTGCGCGCCAACCTGGAACGCGGGAGGCTACCACGGGGCCAACGCGGACCACACCTTTGCCCACATGTACCCCAGGCACTATCCCTCGGCCCTGGCGGCGGCGGAGAAGCTGTCCGTGAATCATGCGCGGCTGCTCGAACGCATCCTGGCGTGGCAACAGGTGGTTTACACCGAGAAGAACCTGCCCGAGTGGCTCCGCGAATCGCTCGTGAATGTGCTGCACTTGATTACCGAGACCGGGATGTGGGCTCAGGCCGGGCCGCCGTTGCCGGACTGGGTGCGAGCCGAAGACGGCTTGTTTGGGATGAACGAGTGCCCGCGCGGGTGTCCGCAAATCGAGTGCATTCCGTGCTCGTTCTACGGCAACCAGCCGGTGGTGTACTTCTTCCCGGAACTGGCCCTCTCCACGCTCCGCGGGTACAAGGCGTATACGTCGAAGGACGGCGTGCCGCCGTGGATCTTCGGCGGTTGCACCGGGCAAAGCGCGCCGATCGACTTCAACCATCCGACGCGGGGCTATCAGTGGGCTTCCAACGGGATTTCGGTGACGGCCATGGTGGACCGCTTTCTGATGTGCCACGACACTCCCGACCGACGGTATCTCCGCGAGTTCTATCCCGTCGTGAAGCAATGGATGATCTGGACCGTCGGGCTGCGGAAGACGCCATCCTACACCATCGGCGAACGCGTGATTGCCATGCCGGATTCCGACCAGGGCGAGTCGCTGAATCCTCCGACCGAGTGGTTCGAGGCGGCCAAGCCCGGCTGGGCCGGAATGACCGCCCACCTCGGCGCCCTGCGCCTGGCCCAACTGCGCATCACGCAGCGCATGGCGCAGCGGGCCGGCGATGTGGCCTTCGCCGCCCAATGCGAGGAGTGGATCAAGGCGGGTGCCGCCGCCATGGAACACCGGCTTTGGACCACCGGCCCGAAAGGCGGATACTACTTGAACTACTTCGATCCGGAAACCGGCCGCAAGTCCGACTACATTTTCGGCTACCAGATGGACGGCGAGTGGATCACCGACCACCACGGGCTGCCCGGCGCCCTGCCGCCCGAGCGCGTCCGCGCGGTCCTGGAGACCATCCGGCAAGTCAACATCGGCTTGAGCAAGTCGGGCGCGGTAAACTACGCCAAGCCTGACGGCACCCCCTACGCCGAAGCCGAGAAGGGCACGTGGGACTACGGCGCCTACAGCTACTTCCCGCCGGAAGCCCTCATGCTGGCGATGACCTACATGTACGAGGGCCAACGCGAGTTCGGCATCGAGGTGGCACGGCGCTGCTGGGAGAACATCGTTTGCCGGCAAGGCTACACCTGGGATATGCCGAACATCATGCGCGGCGACACGGACACGGGCGAACGGACCTTCGGCAACGACTACTACCAGAACCTCATGCTCTGGAGCCTGCCCGCGGCCGTGACCGGCCAGGATTTCGCCGGGCCGGCCAGACCCGGCGGATTGGTCGCTCGAATCATCCGGGCGGCTCGGCCCGACACCGTCGGCGTCACCGCGTCTCGTTGACAACCCCGGTAGCCGGTTTTCCGGCGCGCCGGCATCTGGTAAGGTGGTTGATCGCGGGGCTTTCCTTGTCCGGAGGAGTCGTTATGCGAGGTGTGACCGGTTTGCGGCAATTCCTGGCGGTATTGGGTTTGTTTCTGGCGAGCCCTCTCGTCTCCTTGCCTGCCGAGGAGGACGGCGGCTACATCTTCGAGCACAACGAACGCAAGCCCGAGGAGATGGCGGCCGCCCGGGCGAGGATCCCGCCGGTCAACGTCGAGTTGCCGCCCGACCGCCTCAAGCGGTTGCCCGAGACGATGAAGCGGCTACGCGAGGGCGGTACGCTGCGGATCGTGATGCTCGGCGACAGCATCATCAACGACACCGCCCGCTCGTGCTGGCACGAGCTGGTCGCGCGGCACTACCCGAAGTGCCGCATCGTGCGGGTGGTCAGCGTGCGCGGCGGCACGGGCTGCTGGTTCTACAAGCAGCCCGGCAAGATCGAGCGCTATGTGCTGAACCAGCGGCCCGATCTGGTCATCATCGGTGGTATCAGCCACAATTACGACGTCGAGTCGATCCGCGAGTGCCTCAAGCAGATCCGCGCGGCCTCGAAGTGCGAGTTCTTCCTGATGACCGGCCCGTTCGGCGCCGCCGACCCTCTCTCGGGGGAGGACTGGCGCCAGCGCGCCGGCGGAGGAAAGGACGAGAAGTACGCCGCCGAACTGAAGGCCCTGGCCGACGAGTTCGGGGCCGAGTTTCTCGATATGCAGCTCGTCTGGGGCCAGTACATCCGCGGGGCGAAAAAGCCGCTGGACTTCTTCAAGCGCGACCCGGTGCATGCCAACGCCGAGGGCGAAGCCGTGCTCGCGCGCATCCTGGAGCAGTATTTCACCCCGGGCCGTTGACGCGACCTGCTCCGACCGCTCGAACCGGACTTGGGCGCCAGCGATCGAGGAGACGTTCCATGACAACCAGGCGATTGCTCTTGACTCTAGCGATCGCAAGCGCGGCGGGATTGGCAGCGAACGATGCCCGTCCGGCCGAGCAGCCGACGGGCAAGCCGCACATCCTCATGATCCTGGCCGATGACCTCGGTTGGGGCGACGTGGGATTCCACGGCGGCGAGATCAAGACGCCGAATCTCGACCGGCTCGCCTTCTCGGGGGCCCGGTTGGAGCAGTTCAACGTCCAGCCGGTCTGCTCGCCCACCCGGGCGGCGCTAATGACGGGCCGCTACCCGATGCGGCACGGCCTGCAAGTGGGCGTGGTCCGGCCTTGGGCGCAGTACGGCCTGCCTTTGGAGGAACGCACCTTGCCGCAAGCCCTCAAGGAAGCGGGATACGCCACGGCAATTTGCGGCAAGTGGCACTTGGGGCATTTCCAGCCGGAGTACCTGCCCACCCGCCGCGGCTTCGATCGGCAGTATGGCCACTACAATGGCGCCATCGACTACTTCACGCACCAGCGCGACGGCGGCCACGACTGGCACCGCGACGACAAGGCGTGCTACGACCAGGGCTACAGTACCTTCCTGCTGGCCGACGAGGCGGTCCGGATCATTCGGCAGCACAACCTAGCCAAGCCGCTGTTTCTCTACCTCGCGTTCAACGCCGTCCACGCGCCCCACCAGGTGCCGCCCGCGTACGTCGAGCCCTATCGGCACCTGGACGAGCCTCGACGCACCTACGCGGGCATGGTCGCCGCGATGGACGAGGCGATCGGCCGGGTGCTGGCCGCGTTGGAAGAGAGGCGGATGCGCCAACGCACGCTCGTCGTGTTCTCCAGCGACAACGGCGGTCCAGCTCCAGGCCGGGTCACCAGCAACGGGCGTTACCGGGCCGGCAAGGGCACGCTCTACGAGGGCGGTGTGCGCGTGGCCGCTTGCGCCGCCTGGGAGGGCCACATCAAGCCGGGGACGGTCGTCGATCAGCCGCTCCACATCGTCGACTGGTACCCGACGCTCCTCAAACTCGCCGGCGCGCCCTTGGACCAGAAGCTGCCTCTGGACGGGCGCGACGCATGGCCGACGATCACCCAAGGCAAACCCTCGCCGCACGACGAAATCGTGCTCAACGCCGCGCCGGCCAGCGGCGCCATCCTCGTCGGCCAGTGGAAGCTGGTGATTCGCGGCGGCTTGGGTACCGCGGAGGACCAGCAGGCCGAGGCCAAGCCACGCGGCAAGCGGGCCAAGGCGAGCGAGCCGATCGAGTTGTTCAACCTCGCCGTCGACCCCTACGAGAAGGAAAACCTCGCCCCGAAACACCCCGAGAAGGTCCAGGAACTTCGTGCTCGGTACAAGAGACTGGCCGCGCAAGCCGTCCCTCCCAAGGCGGCTCCGAAGCCATCGGGGTTCCGGTCGCCCAAGGTGTGGGGCCACGGCGAGTGAGCGTCAAGAGGCCAACCGAGCGCGGTGCAAGACACTCATCGAGGCGCCCCGAGTCTGGCCTGAAGCCGTCGCGACAAGAGAACGAGCAGGCTTCCCACGACCAGTATGCTCGGCCCTTCGGCCAATGTCCAACCGAGCGGCATGCCCACGACCAAATCCAAGATCAGCATGCCGGCGCCCATCACCAGAGTGAGCCAGCCCCACAAGGCGACGACGGCCAGGTGCCGGCGCACGTGGAAGGACAAGAAGAGCAGCACGGCTCCGTGGAAGGCGTACAAGGCCGAGAGCGAGCGCGTGAGGTACTCCGTCAGCGGGGCGTCGGGAAACGGGCCCAGACCCAGCCCGGCGTGAATGCCCGCCATCCACCGAGTCGGCAAGAAGACCGCGCCCAACGCGGCTAGCTCGAAGGCGGCCATGATCCGGAGAACGATGACGAGGGCTTGCTCGGAGATCGATCGGTCGGATCGGGACATGGCTGACAAGTACCCCATGGGTTATGCGAATTCCTCGCGCATGCGTGCCACGTGACGCCATGGCAAGCCCCGAAGGCCCGCCACCAAACGGTCGATTCGCTCTTCGATGGCCGAGAGGTCGTTGCCGGCCGCGGCCTCAGCGTGGGCGTGGCGACTGAGGGCGGCCAGTTCCCGGTGTTCCAGCGTTGCCGGATCGTACCGCCGAATGCCCAGGTATTCGAGCACCCCTGGCGTGCCAAAGCCCTTGCCGCCCCGCACCCCGTGTGCCGTGGCGAGAAACCCGACGATCGCGCTATTCAACTGCGCGGCGAGATAATGGGCCTCGTCCGACGATTCGGTGGCGACGAACACGCAGGTCTCCTGTGGGATCACGGGGCGCGCCCCGAGCCAGGGATGCTCGGTCGGCTCCACCACGGCCGCGCGAATCCGTCGGTCCATGCGCCGCCAAACGACCTTGCAGGGCGCCAGCGTGTACGGCCCGACATTGTACATCGCGTAGAAGGGGCCTCGCCCCTGGTAGCGACGGTACGCGGCCCGCCGGCAAAGTGTCTCTTGGAAGCGCGTCAGGTACGCCAAAGCGTTGGGATAGCGTTGACGCATCGCCGCTTCGTCGATACCCCGGCGGGTGTGAGCATCTTGAACCAAGAGCAGATGGGCGTGCGGGACCGCGCGAAACCGAGATACATCGCCCCAACGCAGCAGGGGATGGACCAACTCGGCCTCGACCAGGTGCTCGACGGGCGGGCCGCGGTGCTTGCCTCGGTCCGGCAAGTTCCGGACGAGCATCAGGTCGGACTCCGCCCGCTCGACGAGCGACAGCCAGTAAACCCCGTTCGCGCCGCCCGTGTTCGCCCCGAGATGGGCCTGGTAGTCCGAGGGACCGACCAGTGCCTCCAGGGGATTGCGTCCCTCGCCGTCGCTCCACGCGCTGGGCCAGAGGAACCACGGGGCGGTCGGCCGGCGCGGATCGACCGGCCAGGCGTCGTAACGCTGCGTCGCGGTACGGGCCGAGGGGCATGAGCAAGAAAGCCCAGCATCGGCACGCTTCCATTTCACGTACGGCACCGGATAGACCGTCGGCCGGCCTTTCTCGAGCACCACCGTGGCCGTCCAGTTCGCGGCATCGAACGGGCGGATTTCCACCAGATCGTGTACCTCGACGACGCCCAGCCAAGCCCCTTCGGCGCCAAGCCGAAAACGACGAAACCCGTCGCCCGCCCCCCGGGTCTGAAACACCGTCTGGGTGACGACCATGGCCAGCCGGCCGCCGTGCTTGAGATATCGGTCGGCGGCAACATAAAGCAAGAGCATGGCGAGGTCCTTCTTGCCCCCGCCGTGTCGGCCCTCGCTGCCCGACAGCGAAAACAACCCGTACCGATGCCACAGGGGTTTGGTGGCTTCACGATACTCCGCCGGAAGGTGGTCCCAGGCGATCCACGGCGGGTTGCCCACCACGTAATCGAACGGCTCGACCGCCTCGGTCGGGTCGAGGACCGAGTCGCGGAGTTCCACGGGGATGTTCACCGGCCCGACGCCCGGCAACAGGTCGGCGAGCGTCATCACATAGCTGGCGCGTGCGGCCAGCACGGCCAGCGGATTGGCATCGTAGCCGACCAGGTTGGCGAGGATGTCGCGGCATCGGGCCCGCGGATCGGCCGAGCATGGGTCGGTCGCGGCCAGCGCTCGGCGGATCGCCTCGACCAGAAACACGCCCGCGCCGCACGACGGATCGAGAAACCGCTCGCCAAGCACGCCCGAGTACCCCGACGCCTGAATCAACCGGCGTGCCAGCCAGGGCGCGGTGTAGTACT
>JANLFZ010000178.1:0-2318 GCA_024653385.1 Thermoguttaceae bacterium
TGGCGGCGTGTTGGCCTTGAACCGCCTGCCCCAGTTCTGGCATGCGGTGTTCTCGAGCCGGCGCTTCAAGCGGGTCACGACCGACGGGTTCTTTCTGGGAATCGAGGCCGACGACCCGCGGTTCGACGAGTCCTCGACCCGCGCATTCCTCGAAACGCTGGGCGCCCGGTCGGTCGAAACCTGTTACGATCCGGGGTCGGGCCGGGAGGTGCCCAAGGCGCTCTACTGGATCGGGGTGACCGCGGTCCTCTTGGCCTTCTTGCCGCCGTTGTGGATCGCCAGGTCGCGGGCCACGACCTCGACCAGGCCGCGGATCCATCCGATCCAGGACATGGACTTCCAGCCCCGCTACCATGCCCAGGGGGCCAGCCCGCTCTTTGACGACCGGCGCGCGATGCGCCCGCCCGTGGCGGGCACGATCGCCCGGGGCGAACTCCAGCGCGACGAGCACTTGGTTCAAGGCACGGTCGGCGGCAAGCCGGCCGAGACGTTCCCCCTGCGCGTCAGCCAGGCGATGATCGAGCGCGGCCGCCAGCGGTACGAGATCTATTGCGCGACCTGCCACGGGCTGGATGGCGACGGCAAGGGACCCACGGCGATTCGCGCCCTGGAGCGGGCCGAGCCGGGCTGGGTCGCGCCCCGCTCGCTCCATGCCGACGCGGTGCGGCAGCAGCCGGTCGGCCAGTTGTTCCGGACGATCACCCGGGGCCTCAACACGATGCCCTCGTACGCGGCCCAGATCGCGCCGGAGGACCGCTGGGCGATCGTGCTGTACGTGCGCGCGTTGCAACGCAGCCAGAACGCGCGCATGGAGGATGTTCCGCCGGAAATGCGGTCGCAAGTGCAGCCCTAAACCCATGATCCCCACGCCACTACCCGATCTTCACGAGGTGCGCATCACCCTGGGCCCGGCCGGGCCTCGCCTGGCCCGGCGCCTGGCGATCGCCGGGGCCGTGGCCCTTGGCGCGGGACTGGTCTTCGGCCTGCTTGCGGGCGACGGGTTGCGGCGGTTCTTCCACTCGTGGTTGGTCAGCTACTGCTTCGTGCTCAGTCTGTCGCTGGGGGCGATGTTTTTGGTCGCCATGCTCCACGTGACGCGGGCGGGCTGGGGGGTCGTCGTCCGGCGAATCGCCGAGATCCTCGGCGGCAACGTCGCCGTGCTGGCGGTGCTCTTCGCCCCGGTGCTCGTGGGGCTCGACTCGCTGTTCGAGTGGGCCGATCCCCAGGCCGTGCAGGCCGACGCGTTGTTGCGGCACAAGGCCCCGTACTTGAACCTCGTGTTCTTCGCGGCCCGCGCCTTGGCCTACTTCGCCCTCTGGTGGTTCCTGGGACGGTACTTCCTCGAGCGATCGACGGAACAGGACGCCACGGGCGATCCCGGGCTGACGGTGCGCATGGAGCGCGCCAGCGGCCCGGCCCTGCTCGTCTTGGCCCTGAGCGTCACGTTTGCCGCCTTCGACTGGCTCATGGCCCTCGATGCGCGGTGGTACAGCACGATCTTCGGCGTGTACTTCTTCAGCGGAGCGATGGTCGGCGCCCTGGCCGCGGTCGTGCTGGCGGCAATGTCGCTTCAGTCGGCCGGCCGGCTCCGGTCGGTGATCCACGTCGAACACTATCACGACCTGGGGAAGCTGCTCTTCGCCTTCGTCGTGTTCTGGGGCTACATCGCGTTCTCGCAGTTCCTCTTGATCTGGTACGCCAACATTCCCGAAGAAACCATCTGGTATCGCCAGCGGCTTTCGGACGGCTGGCAATGGGTGGCAGTGGTCCTCCTCTTCGGCCACTTGATCATCCCGTTCGTGGGGCTGATGTCGCGCGAGGCGAAACGCCGCAAGCCGCTGTTGGCATTCTGGTCGGTCTGGATGGCGGCGATGCACTGGATCGACCTGTACTGGCTCGTGATGCCGCGGGTCGAGGGGGCCGGCTCGGTGACGGGGATCCTAACCGACGTGTGCCTGTTGGCGGGCATCGTTTGCCTGTACCTGGCCGGCGCGGTGTGGACGGCGGGCGATCGCTCCCTGGTGCCGCGCAAGGACCCACGGCTCGGCGAGTCGTTGGCGTTTGAGAACACTTGATGGCGGTGGGTATCATGGCCCAATCCGACGACGTTCCGACCTCGACGATTGCCCTGGTCGGCTTTCTCGGCGCGATCGTGTTGTTTGTGATTCTCGTGGGGCTCGAGGTGGTATACTACGAAGTGGCGGCCCGGCAGCGCGAGGCGAAAGAGACGGTCGAGCCCCAGAAAAGCGTGGCCGCCGCCCTGGACGAGCAACGCGCGAAACTTGCCGAGTACCGCCGCCTGGATGCCGCACGAGGCG
>JANLFZ010000178.1:2328-11532 GCA_024653385.1 Thermoguttaceae bacterium
GCCAATCATGACGCGAAGAACTGAAAGCAACGCGTGCCGCCGGATCCTCGCGGCCTTCTCGCTGGTTGCCCTGGTGGCGGGGATCGCGCCGGCCCGGGCAATCGACCGCATGGAGGAGACGCCCGACGAGTTGAAGAACGTCGGTTCCGACGAGCGGCTCGGCGCCCCGGTGCCCTTGGACCTGGCGTTTACCGATTCGGCCGGCGGCGAGATCACCCTGGGCCAAGTCGTCGACGGCACCAAGCCGGTGCTCTTGACGATGAATTACTCGAACTGCCCACGCCTGTGCAGCCTTCAGCTCAACGGGCTGTTCCGCGGGCTCGACAAGCTGGCGTGGGACCTCGGCAACCAGTTCCGCATGATCACCGTGAGCATCGATCCGAACGAGCCGGCATCGCGGGCCGCCGAGACCAAGCGGAAGTACCTCGAGGGGTACGGCCGCGAGGCGGGGGCCGGCGGCTGGTGGTGCCTGGTCGGCCGGGAAGAGAACATCCGCCGGCTGGCCGACGCGGTCGGATTCCGCTACGTGTATGTCGAAGAAACGAAGCAGTTCGCCCACGCCGCCGTGACCATCGTGCTCACACCGGACGGCCGCGTGTCGCGCTATCTGTACGGCATCGAGTACGATCCGCAGACGCTGCGGCTGGCGCTGGTCGAGGCCGGCGAGGGAAAGGTCGGTTCGACGGTGGACAAGGTCCTACTGTTTTGCTTCCGGTACGATTCCGCGGCGGGCAAGTACGCCCCGGCGGCTCAAAAGATCATGACGGCCGGCGCGTCGCTGTTTGCCGTCTTGCTTGGCGGGGCGCTGTTGACGTTCTGGGGCCGCGAGGCGCTGCGGGCGCGCCGCGCGCGGCGCCATGCGCCGGCCGAGCAAGGCGATGCCGCCTCGAGCGCTAGCCCGCCCGAAGACGGCGTTCGCCAGCCGGCCGACGACCCTCGAGCGAAGGTGCCATCCGAGCCATGACGTCGCCAGCTCCCGGTTACGCGGTCCCTTGGAGCCTGCCGGCCTTGCTGGCCGAGGCGGGTGGCACGTTCTGGCTGCCGCCCCAGAGTTCCAGCACCGCGCGATACGTCGACGCGGCGTTTCATCTGGTCCTCGGGATTTCGACGTTCTTCTTCCTGTTGATCGTCGCGCTGATGGTGGTCTTCGTGCTCCGCTACCGGCGGAGGCCGGGCGTCGGTCCCGCGAAGTCGCCCAGCCACAGCACGGCGCTGGAGATCACCTGGAGCGTGATCCCGCTGGGGCTCGTCGTGGTGATTTTCTCGCTCGGATTCTATGGCTACATGGAGATCCGCACCGCGCCCCGCACCGCGTACGAGATCCTGGTCACCGCGCAGAAGTGGAAGTGGACCTTCCGCTACCCCAACGGCTACGAGGATCCCGAGCTTCACGTGCCGGTCGACGAGCCGGTGCGCCTGGTGATGCAGTCGCAGGACGTGATTCACAGCCTCTTCATTCCCGCCTTCCGGCTCAAGATGGACGTGGTGCCGGGCCGGTACACCACCACCTGGTTTCGGGCGATCGCGCCGGGCGAGTACGACCTGACCTGCACGGAGTACTGCGGCACCGGGCACTCGGACATGGTCACCAAGGTCGTGGTCCACGCGCCCGGCGAGTTCGAGCCCTGGCTGCGCAAGGCCGACGAACAGGCCCAGAGTCTTGCCCCGGTCGATGCGGGCCGACGCCTGGTGACGCAGCGTTGCGCCTCGTGCCACTCGGTCGACGGCACGCAAGTGCCCAACGGCGGTCCGAGCTTCAAGGGCATCTTCGGCCAGACGCACACCTTCACCAAGGGGCCGCCCCAGGTGGTCGACGAGAACTATCTGCGCGAGTCGATCCTCGACCCATCGAAGCGGATCCGCGAGGGCTATGAGGACCGCATGTCGACGTTCCGGGGGCAGCTTACCGACAAGCAGATCACGAACATCATCGAGTACATCAAGTCGCTGAAGTAGGACGGCCTTCCATGTCGCAGACTGCCGCCGGGGCGTTGACGCCCGAGTCGGCCGATGGCTCGGGCCCACCCGCCGATAACTACCTGACCCACGCCCACGGCGTGCGCTCGTGGCTGTTCACGCTCGACCACAAGCGGATCGCGGTGATGTACCTGGTGGGCATTCTGGGGTCGTTCGTGCTGGGCGGGGTGTTCGCGCTGTTGGTGCGGACCGAGCTGATTCGCCCCGGCCCGACGATCATGAGCAAGGACATGTACAACCACATGTTCACGCTCCACGGGGCGGTGATGATCTTCTTGTTCATCATTCCCGGCATTCCGGCGGTCTTGGGCAATTTCGCCTTGCCGCTGCTGGTTGGGGCCAAGGACGTGGCCTTTCCGCGGCTGAATCTGGCCAGCCTGTGGTTGTGGATGATCGGGGCGGTGTTCTTCGTCGTGACGCTCCACGTGGGCGGACTCGACACGGGCTGGACCTTCTACACCCCCTACAGCACCGAGACGCCCAGCGCGGTGATTCCGGCGGCGCTGGGGGCCTTCGTGCTCGGGTTCAGCTCGATCTTCACGGGGATCAACTTCATCGCCACGATCCACAAGCTCCGCGCCCCCGGCATGACGTGGTTCAAGATGCCCCTGTTCTGCTGGGCCCTCTACGCCACGGCGATCATCCAGGTGCTGGCCACCCCGGTCTTGGGCATCACGATCCTGCTCTTGGCGGCCGAACGGGTGCTGGAAGTCGGGATCTTCAATCCCAAGTGGGGCGGCGACCCGGTGCTCTTCCAGCATTTCTTCTGGTTCTATTCGCACCCGGCGGTGTACATCATGATCTTGCCGGGCATGGGCGTCATCAGCGAGGTGGTTGCGGTCTTCAGCCGCAAACACATCTTCGGCTACCGCTTCATCGCCTACAGCAGCGTGGCGATCGCCGTGTGGGGCTTCCTCGTCTGGGGGCACCACATGTTCACCAGCGGCATGACCCCCTTGGCCGCGATGATCTTCAGCGCCTTGACCTTCAGCGTGTCGATCCCCTCGGCCATCAAGGTCTTCAACTGGCTGGCCACGATGTACAAGGGCTCGATCAGCCTCGCCACGCCGATGTGCTATGCCCTGGCGTTCTTGTTTCTCTTCGGGATCGGCGGACTGACCGGGCTGTTTCTCGGCACGCTCTCGACCGACGTCCACCTGCACGACACCTATTTCGTCGTCGCCCACTTCCACTACGTCATGTTCGGCGGCGCGATGATCGCCTTTCTGGCCGGACTGCACTACTGGTGGCCGAAGATCACGGGCCGCAGGTACGCCGAACGGTGGGGACAACTCGGCGCGCTGCTGACGTTTCTGGGCGTGAATCTCACCTTCTTTCCGCAGTTCATTCTGGGGAGCCGGGGCATGCCTCGGCGATACTACGACTACGCGGGGCTGTTGGATCGGCACCCCGATTTCCAGCAACTGCACGTGCTCTCGTCGATCGGGGCGTATCTGACCGCCGTGGCGATCACGGTGGTGCTGGGCACGCTGATCCACTCGGTGTTCCGCGGCCGGCCGGCGCCGGCGAACCCCTGGGGCGGGGCGACCCTCGAGTGGCAGTGCGCCTCGCCGCCGCCGTACGACAACTTCGCGTCGACCCCGACGGCCGGCGATCCCTACGCCGTGGACGAGTTCGAGTACGACCCGGCGATCGACGGATACGTGCGCCGCAGCGCCCCCAACCCGCCTGGCCCATGCCCCGTACCGTCCCATGACTGAGCCCCACGCCGCGTTGGCCGCCCAGCCGGCGGACCATCCGCCCCACCTGGCCCATCATTTCGACACGCTCCGGCAGCAATTCGAGGCCGGCAAGCTCGGGATGTGGCTCTTCCTGGTGACCGAGATCCTCTTTTTCGGCGGGCTGTTCTGCGCGTACGCGGTCTATCGCGCGATCCACCCCGAGATCTTCGTCTTCGCCCACCACTATCTCGACAAGAACCTCGGGGCGGTGAACACGGCCGTGCTCATCTTCAGCAGTCTGACGATGGCCTGGGCCGTGCGGTGCGCCCAGTTGAACCAGCGCCGCGGGCTGGTGGCCTGCCTGGCCGTCACGCTGGTCTGCGCCGGCGTCTTTCTGGGCGTGAAGTACGTCGAATACTCGCAAAAGTGGCAGCACGGCCTGTTGTGGGCCGGCTGGTTCAAGCCGGTCGACGAGCCGGGCGATCCGGCGAACGCCCCTTCCGGCGAACACGGTGAGCAGCCCCGCGACGTGGGCATCTTCTTCAGCATCTACTTTCTGATGACCGGGCTGCACGGCCTGCACGTGGTCGGCGGCATGGGGGTGATCGCCTGGATCCTGGTCCTGGCCGCCCGAGGACGCTTTTCGAGCCAGTACTACGCGCCGGTCGACTTCACGGCGCTCTATTGGCACCTGGTCGATCTGATCTGGATCTTCTTGTTCCCGCTGTTGTACTTGATCGGGCCCTGAGGTTCTTCAAGGACGGCCTGGAAAGGCCGTCCTACGAGAGTGCTTGTGGACGAGATTATGTCGCGCACGACGACTTCGGCAATGAACCACCGGCTTGCGGCCGAGCCCGGACCCGACCGTGCCCCGCACGTGGTCCCCTTGGGTGTGCTCTTGGCTGTGTTCGCGGCCCTGATCTTCCTGACGTGCGTCACGGTCTGGGTGGCCGGCATCGACCTGGGCGAATGGAACCTGTTCGGCGCGCTGGCGATCGCCACGGTGAAGGCCGCGCTGGTGGCGCTTTATTTCATGCACCTGCGCTACGACAGCCCCTTCAACGCCTTGTTGTTCGTCACCGGCCTGGCCTTCTTGGCGCTTTTCTTGGGGCTGACGCTCTTGGACGCCGTGGCCTACCAGCCCGACATCGAGACCTTCCGCGAGGCAGCCAAAGCGCGGTGACGGGCCGGGGCTCGCTCGGCCATCGCTTGGCGATGCCATCTTGCACAGGTCCCACGGGCCGGACTATCATGGAACGCGCCTCGGTCCGGCCGGCGGTGGCCGGCCTTCCCGCCTTTTGCCGAAGGAGCCTTGCATGCCTCAGTCCGCCCCCCTTTCGATGTCTTCCTCCCGACGCGACTTCCTCAAGACTTCGACCCTTGCCGCGGCCGGCGCGGTTTGCGGCTTGAGTCTCAGCCGTAGCGTCCATGCGGCCGGCAGCGACGTCCTGAAGGTGGGACTGATCGGCTGCGGCGGGCGCGGAACCGGCGCGGCCGCCAACGCCCTGAACGCCGATCCGCGAGCCAAGATCACGGCCCTGGCCGACGTCTTCCCCGAGAAAGTCGAAAACAGCCTCAAGGGGCTCAAGCAGGGGTACAACGAGCGGGTCGATGTGCCGCCCGAGCGCTGCTTCACGGGCTTCGACGCCTACCAGAAGCTGCTCCAGAGCGGGGTCGACGTGGTGATCCTCGCCGAGCCGCCGCACTTCCGGCCGCGGCACCTCAAGGCCGCCATCGAGGCCGGCAAGCACGTCTTCGTCGAAAAGCCGGTGGCGGTCGACGCGCCGGGCGTGCGTTCGGTGCTCGACACCTGCAAGCTGGCCGAACAGAAAGGGCTCAGCGTGGTCTCGGGGCTATGCTGGCGCTACCACAACGGCGTGCGCGAGACCATGAAGCGCGTGCTGGACGGCGCGATCGGCGACCTGCTCGCCATCCAGGAGACCTACCTGACCGGCTTCCTCTGGGAGCGCCCCCGCAAGCCCGAGTGGACCGAGATGGAGTTCCAGATGCGCAACTGGTACTACTTCACGTGGCTGTCGGGCGACTTCAACGTCGAACAGCACGTCCACAGCCTCGACAAGGCGCTCTGGGCGATGCGCGACCAGCCGCCCGCCCGCGCCTGGGGCCTTGGCGGCAGGCAGGTCCGCACCGACAAGAAGTTCGGCGACATCTACGACCACCACGCGGTGGTTTACGAATATGCCAATGGGGTGCGCGTCTCGGCGTTCTGCCGCCAGCAGGGAGGGTGCTACAGCGACGTGTCCGACATCTTCATCGGCACCAAGGGCCGCTGCAACGTGCTGAAACACCAGATCGAGGACCTCGCCGGCAACACGGTCTGGAAGTTCCAGGGCGAGGGGGGCAACATGTACGACCTCGAGCACCAGGCCCTGTTCGCCGCGATCCGGGCCGGCAAGCCGATCAACAACGGGCAGTACATGGCCTACAGCACGATGCTGGCGATCCTCGGGCGCATGGTCGACTACACCGGCAAGGTGCTGACGTGGGACGAGGCGATCCAGTCGAAGCAGGTGCTTGCGCCGTCGGACTATCGTTTCGACGCCACGCCGCCGGTCGTGCCCGGCCCCGATGGCAGCTATCCCATCGCCATGCCCGGCCAGACCAAGTTCGTTTGATCCCATCGCAGGCGGGTCGCGCCGCGACGCGCGGCGCCCGCTGACGGCGCGACCCGGCCATGCGGTGTCCGTTGTCGGAGATGCCGATGACCGGCCAAGAGCGGATTCGCCGGGCCATGCGGCACGAGCCGGTCGACCGCGTGCCGGTGATGTGCCAATTGGCCATCGGTCATTACCTGCTCAACACCGACGTCTCGCCCGTGGACCTGTGGTTCACCAGCGAGGGATTTGCGCGGGCGCTGGTGACGCTTCAGCGACGTTACCGGTTCGACGGGATTCTGATCAACCTGCCCGGCCGGGATCCCGACTGGATGCGGCACGTCGCGCGGATCGAGACGGCGCCCGACGGCAGCCAGACGGTCTACTTCCGCAACGGCGACACGGCCCGATGCCCCGCCGACGACAACGTGCAGCACTTCGCGGCCGCCGGGCGGCGGCGGCCGACGATCGACGAGGTCGATCCCGATCTCTTGTACTACGACGACCCGCACGCGCTGGGCGGCCTGAAGTACCCGTTCTATTTCGGCCTGGAGCCCTATCGTGCCGAACGCTCGGCCTGGTGGCCCGACTACCTGTTCCGCACGATCGACCTGGTGCGGCGCGAGGCAGGCCCGTCGGTCTCGGTCCACGGGGAGATTTTCTCCCCGTTTACCCAACTGATGGAACTGTTCGGCTACGAGCAGGCGCTGATGTACCTGATCGACGAGCCCGAGAAGTGCCGAGCCATCCTGGCGGCGTACGCCCAGGGGGCGGCGGATCTCGGCGTGCGCCAGGCCGAGCACGGCGTCGATGCGGTGCTCATCTCGTCGGCGTTCGCCGGCGCGGGCTTCATCTCGCCGCGCCAGTACGAACAGTTCGTGCTCCCCTACGAGGCCGAGGTGGTCGAGCGGATCCACGCGGCGGGGGTGCCGGTCTATACCCACACCTGCGGCGACATCGGCGACCGCTTGGAACTCCTGGCCGACACCGGCATCGACGGTATCGACACCCTCGACCCGCCCCCGTTGGGCAGCGTCGACCTGGCCGACGCGAAGCGCCGGGTAGGCGATCGGGTCTTTTTCAAGGGGAACATCGACCCGGTCAACACCCTCTTGGCGAAGTCCCGCGAGGAGGTCCGCCGCGACGCGCTGTGGCGGCTCTCGGTGGGAAGTCCCGGCGGCGGGTACATCCTCTCCAGCGCCTGCTCGGTCTCGCCCCGCGTCCCACCGGAAAACCTCACCGTGCTGGTCGAAGCCAGCGAAGCGTTTGCAGCCGGCCTCGGGGCCTCGGCTGAACGGGCAAACTCGCTTTGACACACCGCCGGGCTCCTGCTAGACTTCGGCCCCTTGTCTAGGCTTGGCGGCGTGCGCGCGTGCATACCCGAAGCGCCAGCGACACAATAGCTTGCGCGGCCTAGGGCGGGTTTGCTCAGGGAGGAGCATTGCCGGTGACCACCGGAAGAAAACTGGCGCTATTGGGCGTGCTGTTGGTCGGGGTGACTTCTTGGTTCGCCTGGCAAGGGGCCGCCGGAAGTTGGCAGTACTACCTGACACCGGATGAGTGTCTGGAGCGTGGGCCCTCGCTCGCGGGGACCCGGGTCCGGGTCGCCGGAAAGGTGGCGCCCGGCAGCCTGCGCCTTGCCCCAGATCGACGCGAGGCCGCGTTCGCGCTGGAAGGAAGCCATCAGCCGCTGGCCATTCAGTATCGGGGGCCGGTACCCGACCTTCTGGCCGACCACGCCGACGTCGTGGTGGAAGGCCGGATCGAGGCCGGCGCTCTCTTGCGCGCCGACAAGCTGCTCACCCGGTGCGCCAGCAAGTACGAACCCCAGACCGCACGCGACGGCCCCCCCGGCGGTCCAGCCAAGGAGGCCGGTTTGTGACCGCTGTCGGCCAACTGGCCCTGTTGGTGGCCTTTGTCGCCTGCGGGTACGCGGGCTTTGCCTGCACGGTAGGATGGCGCCGTCAACACCCGGGCCTGACACGGAGCGGATCCTGGGCCGCGGCGATTGGCGCGGTGGCCCTGTCGGTGGTCGTGGGCGTGTTGGTCTGGGCGCTGTTGGCGAAGGACTTCCGGTTTGCCTACGTGGCCCAGTACTCCCGGCGCTCGCTGCCGTGGTACTACTCGCTTTCGGCGATGTGGGTCGGGCAAGCCGGGTCGCTAGCGCTTTGGGCTTGGATGGTCGCCCTCGCGGCGATGGCGAGCCTTTTGGGCCGCTCGGGTGTCCCGGACGACGTGCGGCGCGGTGCGTTTGCGATCTTGATGCTTTACCTGGCGTTTCTCGTGGGGGTCATGGTCTTCGGGGCCGATCCGACGGCGGCAAGCCTCGCCCCGCCGGCCGACGGCGCGGGGCTCGGCCCCCTGCTCCAGCATCCCGCCATGCTGGCCCATCCGCCGGCCGTCTTCCTCGGCTACGCGCTATGGGCGGTGCCTTTCGCGTTGACCGTCGCGTCGCTGATCTCCGGGCGTCTCGATAGCTCGTGGATCCGGCAGGCCCGCCCCTGGGCCTTGCTGGCATGGTCGGCGCAAGGCATGGGAATCCTCTTGGGAGCCGAGTGGGCCTACGAGGAACTGGGCTGGGGAGGTTACTGGGCATGGGATCCGGTCGAGAACGGGTCGCTCCTGCCCTGGCTGACCGGCACGGCGATGATCCACGCGGCACTGGCCTGGCAGCATCGCGGCGTGCTGAAGAAGACGACGCTGCTGTTGACCGCCTTGACCTTCGGCTTGTGCAACTTCGCCGCCTTCTTGACGCGGAGCGGGATCTTTGGCGGCGTGCATGAATTCAGCCGCTCGCCGATCGGGTGGATGTTTTTGGCCCTCTTGGTCTTGTTGGCGGCCGGCGCGGGGCTGGGGGTGTACTGGCGTCGGGATCGGCTTGCTCCCGACCGCCCGATGGCCGCCCTCACGAGCGACTCGCGGCTCGTGAG
>JANLFZ010000016.1:0-4435 GCA_024653385.1 Thermoguttaceae bacterium
GACGCGCCGGGGGAGTGGTATCTCGATCGCGGCGCGTCGATTTCCTCGAGCAAGTTGAACACGTAGTACGGCATGCCCGAGAGAATGCCGTCGCCGTAGGTGTACGGCTCGGCCGTCTTGATGCGCCGGTTCTGCGGGTCGATCGACGCGATGCCAAGCGTGCCGTCGGCCCAAAGGTAGTGCCAGTAGCCGAAAAGCCACGCCTGGCGGGCCTGGGTCCATCGGCCGGGCCGATCGCCCTCGTACTCGAAGACCGCCGCGGTGCCCGGCTTGCCGCCCGCCTCGATCACCTTGCCGACGCGCACGAACCCGTCGTTGGGCCATCGGGCGACCGGCATCGGTCTGCCGTCGAAGAACAGCTCGAGGACCGGGAACTCGCCGCGCCCGAATCCGCGCGGCCGCAACTCGCCCAGGTCGGTCACGCCTTGCGACTTGAGGTCGAGTTGCAGTACCTTGCCGCGCGACTCGTCGGGAAGCCGGGCGAGGATCGCCGGATCGTCCACCGGCCGGAAGCCGCGAATCGTCACGCCGCCGGTGAAGACGGGCGTTTCTCCCGGGGCTGCCCGGTACACGACCGGCGACGACGCCGTGCCCGAGTCTTCCGCCGTCAATCGAAACGTCTCGTGGCGACGATAGACCCCGCCGCGAACCACGACCGCCGCCCCGCCGGGCGGCAGTTTGCCGTCGCGTTTCAACGATCGCAGCGCGTCGCGGGCCCGCTCGAGGGATGCCAATGGCTGTTGGCGAGTGCCCGGGTTCTCATCGTTCCCGTTCGGCGCCACGAAGATCTCGACCCGCGGCGCGAGCGGTTGGGGCACAACCAAACGCGATGCCGCGGGGTCGCGAGCCGGCAACCCCCGGGCGAGCCGGTCGATCTCACGCAGGCACTCCTCGGCCTCGGCGCGGTGATGGGGCAAGACGCCGGGCATCGCGGCCAATCGGCGGTACGCCTCTTGCGCCGCGGGGAAGTTCTTCTCGCGCACGTAGGTGGCCGCGATCGCCCGCTGCGCAAGAACCCGGTAGACTGGCGGCGCGTCGGCAAGTTCCACGAGAGCGGTGTAGACCTTTCGGGCCGCCTCGTATTGTCCGCCCGCGGCACAGGCGTGCCCCAGTTCCAACCGGGCATCGAGTCGTTGCCGAAGCTCGACCTCGGGCATGGCGATCACTTCGGCGTAGCGTGTTCGGGCCTCAGCCAGGTCGCCCGATTCGCTTGCCTGGCGCGCCAAGGCCAACAGCACAAGCACCCGGTCGGGCGGCGCAAGCCCCGGATCGGCCAGCAAGATCCGAAGCACGCTTGCACTCGGTACGGCCCCCGTCTGGCGCACAAGACGCACCAGCACTGCCAGCGCGGTCCGGCGATGACAAGCTGCGACGGCCGCATTCTCGGCCACCCGACCTGCCTCGGCCGCCGCCTCCCCGGCGCGCTTCTGTTCGGCCAGCGCCGCCGCCATGCCGAGTCGGGCCACGGCGAGATAGTCCGCGTGCAGGTCCTTCGTTTCGACGATCCTGGCGTACTCCGCCGCGGCAGCGGCATGGTTCCCTGCGCCGGCAGCGACCGAGGCGGCTTCGAAGTGCGCAGCCACGGCTTCGGGAAGCACCGCATAGAACTGCGCGTCGCGCAGGACCTCCGTCGGCGACCAGGCACGGCGATAGACCGCCAACTCGTCGACATCGAGCACGGCCCCGCCCCAGCCCGAGCCCGCGAAACCAATGCGGAATCGCTCGCCCGGTCCCGGGGGAGTGTACGGGCCGGCATAATCGCCCTGAGCGATCAATCGTCCGTCGAGATACAGGCGCATGCGCTTGCCGTCCCAGACCGCGCCCAGGTGGTGCCAGACGCGGTCGGTTTCGGGACCGCTGCGGATGCCGACGGAATGCCCGGGACGCGGCCGGCCGATCTCCAGACCGAGGCTCTTGTCGGGCTCCAGCAGCGTGACGCGAAACCCGTCCCAATACCCGCTCCCCGCCGAAAACAGCGTCGCGCCAAGGGGCACGGAGTCGCCGCGATGAACCCCCAGCCCGTGCGTGCGAAACCACGCCGTCAACGTCAACGCGCTTTCGGTGACGGGAAACGGCTCGCCCGAGAGGACATCGCGGTCCAGACGCACGGCCTTTTTCTCGGGCCAACGGCCGTCGACCAGCGCGAGTTGTGCCGGCTTGCCCGGGGCGGGGCTAGGCCCCAGGCTCAAATCGCCCCCCTTGCCCGTGAGATTCGGGATCCGGGCGTCGGTCGGCACAATCCCCTCGAATGTGTAGTAACGGACGACTGCCGGGTTGGCGAGAACCCTGTCGCGGTGCGCACGCCATGCTTGATAAGTCCCGCCGGCAGCGGGGTCCTGGGCGACGGCGCACGCTGTGCCCACCAACATGCCGACGAAGACCACAATCGATGCGAAAAGACGGAACCTCGTCATGCGCAGTGGATCTCCTCATGCCGCAACGGCACAATCGGGACAATCGACTCAAGCCGGATAATCTGAACGCTCGATGGTAGTGCATAGGCCGCCGTGCGGTAAGGGGGGCCTGTCCTATGCGCTTGAACCACCGGACATTGCCACTCTTGCTGGCCGTAGGGTCGCTTCTGGCCTTCCCGTTGTGTCCTGGCTGGCCGGCTGACGCGCCGCTTCCCCCCGTTCGTGCAGGCGACACTCCTTCTCTAGGACTAGACGATCTGGAACGGATCGCCTTGGAGTCGAACCCCACGCTTGTCCAGGCACAAATGGCGGTGCGGGCGGCGCAAGGCAAGTGGCTTCAAGCGGGCCTGTATCCGAATCCCGCCGCCCTGTACGTGGGCGACGAGATCGGCAACGAGGGGCTCTCTGGGTTCCAAGGCGGGGGTCTTCGCCAGGAGATCGTCACCCATGACAAACTGCGGCTAAGGCGCGCGGCAGCCAGCCGCGAGATTCAAGAGGCACGCCACGCGCTCGAAGCGCAGCAGTGGCGCGTGCTCAACGACGTGCGCGCGGGGTACTACGAGGTCCTGGTCGCCCAGAAACGGGTCGAGGTCAACGAGCAACTGGTCCGCGTGAGCGAGCAGGCCCAGAAGATTACGGAGCGATTGCGCGCAGCCGGCGAGGTGAACGAGGCCGACGTGCTTCAAGCCAAGATCGAGTATGAAAGCGCCCGGCTCGAACGCGACGAGGCCATGATCCGGCAGCGGGCGGCCTGGCGTCAGCTTGCCGCGGTTCTGGGCCGGCCGGACATGGAGCCACGCCCCTTGCGCGGGGACCTCGAAGCCGAACTGCCCGCCTTCCAATGGCAAGAAATCCTGACCGAACTTCTCTTCCAGAGCCCGGAGGTGGCAAGGGCTCGGGCGGCGGTCGAGCGGGCCCGATGCGAGCTGGCCCGGCAGTGCGCCGAGCGGTGGCCGAACTTCGAGGTCGCTTTGGTGGGCAAGTACGACGCCGCGACTCAGTTCGGCGTGGCCGATGTCGGCGTTTCCTTGCCGCTTCCCCTGTTCAACCGCAACCAGGGCAACATCGCCAAGGCCCAGGCCGACTACCTTGCGGCCCAAGAGGAGGTGCGGCGCGTCGAACTCGAGTTGCACGATCGTCTGGCCCGCGCGTTCGAGCGATACGACATCGCGCGCCGCCGTGTCGAGGCCTATGCCAAGACGATTCTGCCGCAGGCCGAGAAGTCGCTGCGCCTCGTGCGGGTGGGATATGAGGAAGGGGAACAGGGGTATCTCGCCCTCTTGACGGCCCAGCGGACCCTGTTTCGCGTCAGCCTCGAGTACCTCGCCAACCTCCAGGAACTCTGGGCGCAAAGCGTGGCACTGCGCGGCATGTTGCTTCGCGGCGGACTCCAGGCAATAGCGCAAGGCCAGTAGCCGACGCAATGGGCCGGCTCAAGAGGACGGCCGCTCCCTGCATAAGCGGTGTTCCAACGCCATGTAGAAAAACGCGGCGATATCCGGGGCGTCGCGGGTCAGCCTCTCGGGCACGCCTAGGCCGAGCATCCGTTGCATGGAACCAGCCCGCTCCCCGGCAAGCACAACCGCATGACAAAACAGCCGGACGACCAAGAGCCCCGAGCAGAGCCAAATCGGTGGGCACGCACGCTGGACCTCGATCGGGCGAGAGGCGGCGGCCTTGTTGAAGTACCCATCGGCCGCGCTTCGCCCGGCTGAGAACGGCTTGCCTTGACTTACCGGATATGCGAGATTTGCCGATTATGCCGCGACACTAACCCGAAGCGCCAGCGAGGGCCGTAGCCTCGAACAACGATACTAACCCGAAGCGCCAGCGAGGGCCGTAGGACTCGAACGACGAGCCTGACCCGAAGCGCCAGCGAGGGAGCCGCGACCGCGCGCCCGACAGGTACAGTCCGATTTTCGCGGACCTCGCCGCGAGAATTGAGACAGCCCCCATGATCGGCTACGCGGCGTACGACCGTGCCTGCGATGGCGTTTACGCCTTCGCGCACGGCCGTCGGG
>JANLFZ010000016.1:4445-25333 GCA_024653385.1 Thermoguttaceae bacterium
CCCTCGCTGGCGGCCCTCGCTGGCGCTTCGGGTTAGTATGGGGGACGAAGCAGGAGTCGGGCATGAAGACCAATCCCGTCAAGCGGAAACTGCGCGAGGGCCTGCCGACGTTCGGCACGTGGCTCAGTCTCGACAACTTGCACTCGGCCCGGGTGTTGGCACGGATCGGCTTCGATTGGCTGACGCTCGACCTGGAGCACTCGGCGATCGACTGGGCTCAGGCGGCGGCCGTGTTCGCGGCCATCGCCGACGCCGGGTGCGTGCCGCTGGGCCGTGTTCCCGAGGGCAATCATTATCTGATCAAGCGGGTGCTCGACGCGGGGGCCTGGGGCATCGTGGTGCCGATGGTCGAGACGCCCGAGCAGGCGGCCCGGGCGATTGCCGCGGCCAAGTACCCACCCCAGGGCAACCGCAGCGCCGGCGGCGGGATGCACGCCTTGAACTTCGCGGCCTCGCCCGACGAATACTACGAGCGGGCCAACGACGAAATCCTCGTGGTGCTCCAGACCGAGAGCCCGCGCGGCATCGAGAACGCCGAGGCCATCTATCGCCTGCCGGGCTGCGACGCGATCTTCATCGGCCCGGTCGATCTGAGCTTTACCATGCGAAGTCTCCACGGCCGGCCCCCCACGGCCGACGAGCACGAGGCGTTGGTGCAAGAGGTGATTGCGATCGGCCGCCGGGTCGGCACGCCCACGGGCATCCATTGCATGGACCCCGAGACGGCCCTGCGGCGGGCCTCGCAAGGGATGCAGTTCTTGGCAGTCGGCAGCGACCTGCGCATGCTCACGCTCAAGGCCGAAGAGACGGTGCGCACGCTCGGGCCGGACAGGGCGCGCGGCCCGTTGGCGAAGTACTGAGCGTCGCATCGGCCCCCTGGGGCTACCGATCGCCGGCAGGGCCTAGCGCCGCGCGCAGGAACCGGCCCGTGGGGTGGTCGTCGCGCGCGGCGATTTCCTCCGGCGTGCCGACGGCGGTCACATAGCCGCCGCGGTCGCCGCCTTCCGGCCCGAGGTCGATGATCCAGTCGGCGGTCTTGATTACGTCGAGGTTGTGCTCGATGACGATCACCGTATTGCCCAGATCGACCAGCCGGCCGAGCACGGCCAGAAGTTTACGGATGTCGTCGAAGTGCAGGCCGGTGGTCGGCTCGTCGAGGATGTACAAGGTGTTTCCGGTATCGACCCGGGCCAGCTCGGTGGCGAGTTTGACCCGCTGCGCCTCGCCGCCGGAGAGGGTGATCGACGACTGGCCCAGGGTAAGGTAGCCCAGCCCGACCTCCTGGAGGCCTCCCAGAAGCCTGGCAATGACGGGGAAGTTCGCGAAGAAGACCAGGGCGTCGTCGACGCGCATGTCGAGCACGTCGGCGATCGAGTGGTCGCGGTAGCGGATCTCGAGGGTCTGCCGGTTGAAGCGTTTTCCTTCGCACACGGGACACGCGACGTACAAGTCGGGCAAGAAGTTCATTTCGATCTTCTGCACGCCCTGGCCCTGGCACTCTTCGCAGCGGCCCCCCTTGATGTTGAAGCTGAATCGCCCGGCCTGGAAGCCTCGCCGTTTCGCGTCGCGGGTGTTGGCGAAGACCTTGCGGATCTCGTCGAACACGCCGGTGTACGTGGCGGGATTCGAGCGTGGGCTGCGGCCGATCGGCGACTGGTCGATCTGCACCACCTTGTCGATCTTGTTGGCCCCGCGGAGCGCGGTGAAGGGGCCGGGCTTCGGCGCGAGGCCGCCCAGGTGCCGCACCATCGCCCGCGCCAGCGTCTCGTTCAACAGCGAACTCTTCCCCGAGCCGCTTACGCCCGTCACGCAGGTGAATGCCGACAGCGGGAAGCTCACCGTGATATTCTTGAGATTGTTCGTGGTGACGTTCTCGATCGTCAGCATGCGGGTCTTGGCGATGCGGCGCCGGCGCGCCGGCACCGCAATGCGTTCGGCCCCGCCGAGGTACCGGCCGGTCAGCGAGGCGGGGTTTCGGGCCACCTCGTCGGGCGTGCCTTGGGCAACGATCCGGCCGCCGTGCCGCCCGGCCCCCGGCCCGAGATCGACCAGCCAGTCGGCCTGTCGCATGATGGCCTCATCGTGCTCGACCACCACGACCGTGTTGCCGCGGGATTGAAGGTCCCGCATGGCGTCGACCAGGCGCTGGTTGTCGCGCGCGTGAAGCCCGATCGACGGCTCGTCGAGCACATAGCACACACCCACCAGGCCCGAGCCCAGCCCGGTCGCCAAGCGCACGCGCTGAAGCTCGCCGCCGCTGAGCGTGTCGGCCGGCCGATCGAGCGTGAGGTATTCGAGCCCGAGCCGGTCGAGGAACTCGAGGCGGGAGACGATTTCCGAAATGATCGGGTCGGCCACGGGACGCTCGTCCTCGGAAAAGGACAATGCGGCGAAGAACGCGCGGGCCTCGCGCACCGTCATGGCCGCCGTCTCGTGGATCGCCTTGCCCGCCACGCGCACCGACCGGGCCTCGGGGCGCAGCCGGGCCCCGCCGCAATCGGGGCATTTCACCTGGCCGCGAAACGCCTCGAGCCGCTGCCGGGCATCGTCGTCGGCCGACTCGTACTCCCGCTCCAACAGCCAAAGCACGCCGACGAACTTGCGTCCGTCGCCGCGCAAGAGCGTGTCGAACTGCTTGGGCTTGAGCTTGTCCAACGGCGTGTTCCAGCGGGCCCCGATCGAGGTGAGAAACGGCCCGAGCACGGCATGGGCCTTGCGCAGCGCCGCCGGCGCGTCGCGCCACGGGGCGAAGGCACCCGACGCCGGCGAAAGCGACTTGTCGGGAATCACCAAGTCGGGGTCGAACTCCTCGCGCGCGCCAAGGCCCTCGCACGTCGGGCAGACCCCGTAAGGACTGTTGAAACTGAACGTCCGCGGCTCGAGTTCCTCGTAGCTGATCTTGCAGTTCGGACACGCGTACCGCGTGCTGAACAGCCGGTCCCGCCACGCGCCGTCGGCCCCTCGCGCCCGTTGGTCCGGCGTCCGCTGGTCGTACGCGGCCACCACCAGGCCCTCGCCATGCTTGACGGCCAGGTGGATCGACTCGGCCAGTCGAGGGCGCACCCCCTCGCGGATCACCACGCGATCGACGATCGCCTCGATGTGGTGCGGCTTCTGGTGGACCAAAGCCGGCGGGTTCTCCACATCGACCACCTCGCCGTCGACCCGCGCGCGGAGGAATCCCGCCTTGCGCACCGACGCCAACGCCTCGCGGTGCTCGCCCTTGCGCCCACGCACCACCGGGGCCAGCACCATCAACCGCGTCCCCTCCGGCAAGGCGAGCAATTCCTCGAGGATCTGCTCGGGCGTCTGCTGGCGGATCGGCTCGCCGCACTGGTAACAGGTGGGCTCGCCCAGCCGGGCGTACAGCAACCGCAGGTAATCGTAGATCTCGGTCACCGTCGCAACGGTGCTTCGCGGATTGCGGCCGCCGGCGCGCTGGTCGATCGAGACCGTGGGCTGCAGCCCTTCGATCAGGTCGACCTCGGGTCGCTCCAACTGGTGGAGGAACTGTCGCGCGTAGACCGACAGGCTCTCGATGTACTGCCGCTGCCCCTCGGCGTACAGGGTGTCGAAGGCCAGGGAACTCTTGCCCGACCCGCTCGGTCCGGTGATCACCACGAGCCGGTTGCGCGGGAGGTCGAGGTCGAGGTTCTTCAGGTTGTGCATCCGGGCGCCGCGGATGCGGATCCACTCGTCGGCGACGGGGGTCCGTCCAACCGCGGCTTCCGGCAGGCTCTGGCTCATGCCTTGCCCAGGCCGATGATCTGAGGGACTGGCAAATCGCTCAGCTTACCTGAGCTGCACGGTGCTGGCAAGAAAGCCCACCAATGGGTGGTACGGAAAAGTGGCTCGCCACGGTTCGTCCGCCTCGATCCGCCTAGCGAGCCGCCGCAGGCATGTCTCCTCGCCCGTACGCCGAGCGAGCGGGTGTCTGGATCGCCGTGCATCGAGCCTTTACTCGCGGCTCTCGAACAGCGTCGACGGCCGCAAGGCCACCTCCGGCACGGCAAGAGGCCGGACTTCTTCGTCGCCCGTGTAACTCCGGACGCTTCGGTAATGTCCGTCGCGCGGATCGCGGTGGACTTCAATCGAGCGCTCGACCAGGTTGACGATCCAATACTCCGGAATCCCCGTGCGTTCCATTCTAACCCGCCGCCAATGCGTCGGAAACTGCGATGCCGAGCGTAGAAAACGCCACGCTTGCTGCACGACACGCGGATTCTTTACCAGACGGCTAGCGTTTCCAGGGCATCTTGCGATAAAATCGGGAATTTACGTTATCCTCCCGCGAGTACCCAAGGTCTAGAAGGAGCAAACGATGTCGGAAGTCGGCCCGCAAAGAGATGCCTCCGTGAAGAATCTGGGGTGGCAGGTGACGCTTGCCGGGCTGGGGATCAACCTGGCCTTGGGCATCCTGTACACATGGAGCGTGGTGAGCAAGGCGATCACCAAGGAATGGCAATGGACCGAGACCCAAAGCGCCTGGCCGTACTCCATCGCCTGCCTGACCTTCAGTTTCCTCATGGTGCCGGCGGGCCGGCTTCAAGACCGCATGGGCCCCCGATTGGCGGCCAGCATCGGCGGACTGTTGGTCGGAGCGGGCATGATTCTGGCGAGCCTCACCGGCACGTATTGGGGCTACATCCTGGGCTTCGGCGTGCTGGCCGGTGCCGGCATCGGGTTTGGATACGCCGCCGCCACCCCACCGGCCGTCAAGTGGTTCCCCGCCGCCAAGACGGGAATGATCGCCGGGATCGTGGTCTCGGGCTTCGGATTGGCGTCGGTCTACGCCGCGCCGCTGGCCAATTGGCTTCTCGCCGTGGTCGGCATCGGCAACACGATGTTGATCCTTGGAATCGCATTTCTCATCGTGGTGGTGGGACTGGCGCAACTGCTGGTGCCGCCGCCGAAAGGCTATGTGCCCGCGGGAACCTCGGCCGGCAAGGCCGCCGCCTCGCCGCCCAAGCGAGACTACGCCCCGAGCGAGATGTGCCGCACCGCCCAATTCTACCTGCTTTGGTTCATGTATGCCTGTGGCGCGGGGGCGGGTCTGATGATCATCTCGAAGTTGGCCAAGATCGGCGAGCAACAGGCCGGCATCACGTTGGGGTTCGTCCTCGTGGCCGCGTTGGCCGTGGGCAACGGAGCCGGCCGGATCGCCGCGGGCTCGCTTTCCGACGTCCTCGGGCGCCAGACCACCATGCTGATTTGCTTCCTCTCGCAGGCCGTGCTGATGATCGTGCTGAGCCAAGCGCAGAAGGGAACCGCGTTGGCGACCGTTCCCGCGCTGGCCATCGTGTCGGCGCTGATCGGCGCGAATTACGGCGCGAATCTCGCGCTGTTTCCGTCGATCACCAAGGACTATTACGGCCTGAAGAACTTCGGCGTGAATTACGGGTTGGTGTTCACCGCCTGGGGGGTGGGCGGCTTCCTGTTCGCCCTGTTGCAAGGGTATCTCTACGACGCGTACAAGACGTTCGCGTACTCGTGCTATGCCGCCGCCGGGTTCCTGGTCCTCGCGGCGGTGATGACGTTTACCGTCAAACCGCCCCGAGCGGTTCACGAGCCCGCGGCCGAAGAGGCCTTGCCCGAACTATCCAAGGCGTGATTAGGGCCTGTAAGACAATAGTTGGGCAAACATGAGAGAGCAAGTTATTGTCTTACAGGTTCTTACGGGCTGGCCGGTTCGTCGTGCGAGTTGTGGATGACGATCGGCACGGCGACCGCCGTGGCGACCAGGCCGCCCACCACGAAGGGATTGGAAAGGGCCGCCTTGAGGAAGTGCCCCTCGGCATATTGCCCGCGCACCACGTCCTTGCCGACGACGATGCGCGCTCCCGGATGCGCCGAGGGCGGGGCGGTCTCTTTCGACCAGACGCGGTAGGCCATCTGGTCCTGGCCGACCGCAACTTGATACACCCCGTTCTTCAAGCCGCGGAAGGCGAAATACCCCTTCGCGTTGGTCTTGGCAGTCCCCAGCGTCTGCTTGCCGTTGACGAGCGAGACCTCGACCCCCTGCATTGGGGCATTCTCCGGCGTCACCACCTGACCGACGAGGACGGCCCCGTCTTCCAGACGGATGTCGCCGATGAGCGTGGCCTTTGTGGGTGCCGCGCCCGGGGCGAGCCCAACCAGCCAGCTTCCCGCCACCAGAAGAACCAAGACGCAAGGCAATGGTCGCATGTTCATCGCGTTCTCCCTAACCAGAATGAACGTGCAGGTTGAATGGTCTTACCCCCCAAGCGAGGATTACGCGGCCCGCCGCAACCCCAAGGTCTCGGCGGCGTGGAGCGGCGCCTCGGCCTGTTGGGTGAGGAGCGCGTCGAACTGCGGTAGGGTGCGTGCGTCGCAGTACGCCTCTTCAAACGCCCGTCGCGCCCGCACGCGGAGGCTTGCCATGTGTTCCGGGTGAGCCACCGCGTGGCGAAGAAAACCGAGGACCGCTTCCAGGTCGCCCGGCCGGAGACTCGCTCCGCAGCCGAACCGCTTGATGGCCAGATCGACGTTGCTGCCGGCCGGGCCCATGTAGAGAACCGGCAGGCCGAAGGCCAGACTGACGTGAAGCTTGCTCGGGCTCATGACGCCGAGCATCTCTTCCCGCAAAGTAATCAGAGCACAATGGGCTGCGCTGAGCAGAGCGCGCAACTGCGCGCCGGGGACGTAGTCCATCAGGATCACATTCGTGAGGTACCGGTCCACGATCGCTTGCCGGATGGCCCCGGTCTGGGATCCACCCCCCACGAAACAGAAGCACACGGGTTCGCCGCGAAGGGCCTCGGCCGCATCGAGCACCGTGGCAAAGTGGTGTCCGCGACCACGGTTTCCGGTGTACAGCACGACGAACTTGCCGTCGAGTCGCTCCGCCACCTGGCGATCCAGCGGCGACGAGGAACGATCTCGCGAGCCGACCTCCAAGGGCTCCCAATTGGGAATGACCGAAACCGGTAGCGGCCGTCGCACGCTCCCGTAGTGCTTCTCGAGGAGCGCAGCCATTGCGGGGTCGAGGCAAACCACCCGATCCACGTATGCCAGCACCGCCCGATTGAGCGCACGCAGCGCGCGGCTTATCCATCCGCCCGCGCGGATCATGCCGTCGCGCTCAGCCACTTCGGGGTAGCAGTCCATGTTCCAGAGGATGAGTCGCGTGTGCGGATGGAGCAACTTGTGCAATAGCGCGGCACAGATCAGAAACGGCGGCGTCGTCATCGCCACGACCACGTCCTGGCGCGGCAAGCACAACAGGCGCCACGCGGCGGCCATGAAGAAGGCCAAATAATCAAGGCAGCGGCATAGTCCACTCCGTTTACCCAATCGCGGAGTCCACACACGATGGACCTTGAGCCGGTCGCTCGGATGCCGCAGCGACGGTGCATGTGACACCGTCACGTAACCGCCGCGGCTTGTCACGACCGTGACCTCGTCGCCGCATCGAGCGCGGTGCTCGGCCAAGGACGCCGCAAGCGCACCCGTGGGTGCCGCATCAGGGGGGTAAAACTGGTTTACGATCGCGATTCGCATCGGCGCATCAAGCCCCGGAAAGGCCGCACTCGGCGAGCGTCCGAAAAGGGGTGGGAGTATAGCTGAAAGTGCGAGGGTGGGTCAATGCGAGCAACGTACCCGCCAAAGGCAGGAAAGGCGTTCCTCGGTGGATAACGGTGGACCCGGGCGGTGCGAATTGCCGCGGCGACCGTCGCAAAACCACACCAAACAAGCCGATCGCGGCATCTCCTCCAACTGGCAGGCGGCCGAACCGAACCCTGGGCCGCTTGTAGGCGTGGGAGCGGCTGTGCGGGCGCGGGCATCTGGCCCGGTTGGTCAAACGACGCCGCCTTTCGCACGCGGGACTCATGCCGCCTCTTTCCACAGTCTATCGGCTGCGAGCCGCCGGACACCCGAGACTGGTTTAGAGAGGCTCCCCAACAAGTTCGCACGCACCCCTTCAAAACCCTCCCATGCGTTAACGATTCGCTCGTAGACCAGAAAGAGGTAGAACAACGCACGGTTTGCCCGGCCGTACGAGGGCTCCTTCTCGATGAGGCGGAGTTCCGCCATCTCGAACCCCGTGGCCCTCGCCAGCCGGCGAATTGCCGACCGCGTGTTCGCTCGATGATAGGTTCGATAGGGCGCGTGCGCGTCGGAGGGCATTCCCCGCAGCCAACCCGAAAGCCGCTCGTGCATCCAATGGGGTGTCAGACGCGCTCCCAGCGACACGTAATGCCACAGATTGGGCGTGCGGAAGCAGAACCGCCCGCCGGGCTTGAGCACGCGGAATGTCTCGGCCAGGAACTCCGCCGGCCGCTCGACGTGTTCCAGCACGTAGTCGGCGACGGCCAGGTCGTACGAGTCGTCGGATAGCGGGAACCGCCCGCCGTCGTACAGATAGCAAGCGTGCAGGTGGGGGTTCTTTCGAGCGTCGGGGTCGATATCCAGCCCGTCGACCAGACCGCAATGCGCGGCCAGGAATCGCGACGTGGCCCCGCCCGGGCCAGGACCGATTTCCAGACACGTCCCGCGACGTGGCTGCGCCAGGATCAACTCGGCCAGTTCCATATGCCCGGTCTTCCATCCCGGGCGTGCTCGATAGAAGCGGTTTACTGCTTCGTCGTACCACACGATCGAAACCTCGCAGAAGTGGTTCATGCCGCCCGACGCATCGCGACCTCGGCCGGCGATTCGAGTTCGGCCGTTTGCCCGCGGCGGACCAGGTCATCCCGCTGGAAGACGATCATCTGCTCGTACAGGGCCAAGAGCCGGCAGTAGGTGTAGCCGGCCCGGCCGTCGAGAAAACCCCGTCGCAAAAAGTACATATACACAAAGCGCAAGAGCGGCCGGCACGGCAGACGGAACGAAAGCTGCTTCAGGGCCGCCCGGCGGCGCACGGGGTCGGTCCAGCTCACCAGCCCGCGCCAGTCGAGGCGACCCTCGGCCAGGTGCTTGAGGTTTTCGACGGCCTCGTAGTGGGCGTAGCGCACGTGCTTTTCGAGCCAAGCCCTCATGCCGCGATGGAAGCTGTCGTGCAGAAAATGCGACTCCAGCCGCCCCACCGGCCCGTCGGCGAGGTACGTCAGGTTGGTCGCGCGCTCGAAGCGTATCTTCTCGGGCCGGAACAGGCGCATGACCCAGGTGGGATACAGGCTGCTGTGCTTGATCCACTTGCCCAAAAACAGGTTCTTGAACCGGACGCGGTAGGCGACCTCGGGCCGACTCGTATCGGCCACCACGGCGAGCATCTCGTCGCGCAGGTCGTCGGGCGTGAGTTCGTCGGCGTCGGGATTGTACACCCAAGGGTGGCGGAACTGGATCTGCCGCAACGAATAGGTTCGCTGCTGGCGCTCGTTGCCCGCCGAGTGGACAATCACCCGGGCGCCCAGCCGCCGCGCGATCTCGACGGTGCGGTCGGTCGAATGGTCGTCGAGCACCACCACGTCGTCCGCCCACCGGACCGACTCGAGACACCGGGCGATGTTCAGCTCCTCGTTCTTGGTCAGGATCAGGACGGAAATCATGGCTTGACTCCTTGCCGGCCCGTGGCGGCCACGGCTTCCTCGTAGTGCCTGCTCAGCTTTCGCGCGATGGCCCGCCAATCGTACTTGGCCAACGCCAGCCGACGGGCTCTTCTTCCCATTTCGGCCCGCGACGAAAGCGGCTGGCTCACAAGTCGTTCTAGGGCATCGAAAATCGCGTCGGCCTCGGGCGCAACCACGTACCCGGCGCCGGCCGTTGCCAACTCGGCCCACGGAGTCGCCGTCGTGGTAATGACGGGCTTTTCGCAGAACATCGCTTCGAGGACGGAGATCCCGAAATTCTCGGAGAGACTGGGAAGCACATAGCCATCGGACTGACGCAGCACCCAGATCCTCTCTTGTTCGGAGACCATTCCCCCCCAGACCACGCGATCGGACACGCCCAGGGCATCGGACAGCCGCTGCATGCGCCGTGTAGTCTTCGAGTAGTCCGGGCCGACGATCAGCAGTGCGAGGTCCGGACGCCCAGGGGCCAGCTTCGCAAAGGCGTAAAGAAGCAGGTCGAGCCCCTTGTTCACGTCGATCCGTGCCAAGTAGAGGATACAGATCTTGCCGGCCAGCGCGGGCCAGCGTTTGGCGAGATAGTCCTGGGGCCCTGGGTCATCGAAGACCTCCGGAAAGGTGCCGCACGGACTGGTCACGACTCTGGCCGTGGGAAGATAGGCAAGGACGTCGCAGGCGTCGGCCTCCGACTCGACGTGAACAAAGGCAGCGCCTTGGAGCACGCGACGCTCGATCAGCCGGCCGTAGAGCCACTTGCGCCACGCCTTGTGCCGGAGTTTCCACGGGTGCAGGCTTCCGTGGGGCTGTACGACGTAGGGCACGCGGTGGGCTCGGGCGGCGCGCGACGCGGCCAGACCCGGGTATTGCCAAAGCGCGTGAATGTGTACGAGGTCCGCCTTGGCGACCTCCGATGCCAGGCATGCGTTCAGCGCGGGGGAATAGGCGTACCGATGCAGCAGGACGCTCGGGAACCGTCGGACCTCGACGCCCTTGGGTGCAAAACACGGCTCGTCGCCGGCACCAACGTGATAGAGAGAAACCTGGTGTCCCAGCAATGCAAGGCTCTCGCACAGCTCGGCGCAGGCCCGGTTCCCTCCGCCGCCGCGGACCTCCAACCCCGGAATCACGTGAATCATGCGCATCGCTGTCTTGCTCCTCGGCGCCGGCAAACCTCCGCCTGCAGCTCGGCGAGCGACTCCGCCAGCGGGCGGTCGGTTCGCAAGAGCAGCGTATTGGGCAGCCACCGGGCCAGGTCCGCCATCCTGCGACACTGGAACTCGATCTCCTCCGCGGTCAATTCCGGCTTTCTGGCGTGCAGCGTGTCGCGGTCGCCAACGAGGAAGACGATCAGGTCCGGCTTGGGGAGCAGCCTGGCGATCGCCCGAAGCAGCCGCTGCGACGCCCGCCGGTGCGCCCGCTGGATGAAGTAGTCGACGAACCAGCGATCCAGAAGCACCAGGCGGCCTTGGGCGGTGGCGCGCTTCATGGCCATTCCGCCCACGAGGTAGTCGATCGCGTAGTAGGCCACGTACAGCAACGACTTGAGCGCGGGGTGGGGGGCGATCATTCCGCCGTGGTTCGTCCCGGGCGGAGGGGCCGGCCGCTCGTCACGTTGGCCTCTTCCAAGGAACCATCGCGCGATCGTGTTCAACCGCGGAAGGAAGCCGAACGCGGCATGGTAGTAGTCGGCTCCGCGAAACGCGTTGGCGGTCTGCTCTTGCAGGGCCTTGGCAAGCGTGGTCTTTCCGCTACCGTCCGGCCCCAGTAGGGCGACACTGAGTCCGTGACTACCTCGCGCCCGCGATCCGAAACGGCCCGCAATGCCCAAAGCGGGCTTTCCGGTGGCATTCGGCAGCAAGTCGTCCATCGCAGCAAACGCTCTCATGGCTCGCAGTTGGTCAAGCAGCTCGTCGCGCCGTGACTGGTCCTCGGCTCGGCCACGCCCGCACGAGGCCGATCGCGTCCTCGCGGCCCGCGCCGCAAAGAAAGGCAAGTGCCAACAGCACGTCGCAGCGGTTCTGGCAGTCATCGGGTCGCAGCCAACGTCTTGCGAATCGTTCCCATGCGCGGGCCGCGCCTTCCCGGTAGAGCCGAGAACGCAGCCCCAGATCAAAACTGATGGGATCGGTCAGTCGGGGCGCCCATTCGTTGCTCTCCTCCCAGTCGAGAATCCAAAGGCGACCCCTGCATTGCAACATGTTCGCGGGGCCGAGATCGCCGTGGACGCGGGTGAGAACTGCCGGACGATCGGCCATCGCCTCGACCTCCCGAGCGAACGGCGAATCGGGATCGACCGAGGCACGATAATGCCGCCACCAGGCGAACTGCGCAAGTGCGCCGAGCGCCGCGGTTCTGCGCCCGCTTGCGTATTCCGCCAGACACTTCCGCGGAAATGACCGCTCGTTCGCTCGGACGGGCCGGGCGCTTGCGGGCACGGGTTCGAGGACGAGGAAACGGCGCGACCGGACCCACCCCGCCGCAAGGACGGCTGGGACATGGAAAGTGCTCGGCCGGATCGCTCGGATCGCCTCAAGCGCGGCCGCCTCCGCCACCAGACGCTCGTCGGTGTCCGAGTCGAGTGAGATCTTGGCGAAGCCGATCGCCGCACCGTCCGGACGAAGCAGGTGGAGGTACACCCGTTGACGTTCCGGCTGGGTCGGCCAGACGATCAAGGCCCTCGTGTCCGAATATCCGAAGGACCGCCCGACATCCGCGAGCCACTCCTCCAGCGGGAACGAATCGAAGGGCTTCGGCAGGCATTCCGACGGCGCGAGGGTCCAGCGATCGAGCCCGCAGCGCAGCGTCCACAGGAGACACTGTTGCAGCAGCGCCTTTTTCAAGGTCTGGGGTTGATACCGAGTCACGGCCCCCAATTCCAGCCGCTTCGCGCCGCTAGGGATCGCCAGCACAGGCCGGCCGCGAATACTGAGGACCTTGTATCGGCTCATGGTCGGCGACTCTCGGACCATTCAGACGCGAACGTGTGACGTAATTCCGATGTCGTCCCGGCGGCGACAACGGCCGAAGCGCGACTTGTTCCCGGCCGTCGGGGAGTCCTCCGGCGGCGCCGTCGATCGACGGGCAATCCGTCGAATCGAGGCACACTGCACGACGAACACCGACAAGACCGCCAAAGAGACCGGCACGATCGCCCTCGTTTGCCATGCCACTGCCGTCAACAGTACGCTTCCGCCCGCGCGGATCGCCGCGTGGAGGTAGTAGACGCGGTTTTCTCCAAGCGCCCGCAACTGGGCAACCCCGATCTGCTTGACAACCATCAGCACCGACTGCACCGCGGCGATGGGCAATAGCGCCGCGTAGGGGACGTACTGCGGAAGCAGCACGCCCGTGATCGGCTTGCGCAAGAGCATCGCGAGAGTCCCCACACCTATGGCAATCGCCACGCCGCCCCTCCATGCTCGGACCGGGTCGGGTCGGGCCGCGTCTCGCGCCAGGCTCGCCGCGTAGTGGATATCTACCAGTTGCACCAGCACGGCAAACAGGCCGCCAAGCGACGCGATGGCGGCATAGGCGCCGTAGGACGCGCTGTCGATCCACGCGCGAACCACGACGGCGGCCACGATTCCGTCGGCCGCGGTCACCACGTTGTGGAGGAGGAGCGGTCGGGCCAACGCGTCGATGCGGCGGCTCAGGCCACGGTGGGTCGTCGCCCGGGCGTCGATGTCGTAATGCCAAAGCAGCCACGCGGCCGCGAGCATCGCCAGACAATCCCCGAGGCACAACGCGAAAAGCGCCGTCTCCACGGTCAACCCGCTCGCCAGATGCGCTCGCAAGAGAAAGAGCCCGCTGAGCGACCATCGGGCCACCACGAATATGGCCGAAATTCCGGGAATCGCGCGCCGAGCGCAGTACCGGCGGAGGAAATCGCCGATGGGCATCGTTGCTGCCAGCACCAAGGCCGCTCCGACGGCGCCGATTGCCCCAACCGACTCGGGAACAGCGACAAGAAGAATCGCCGGCACCATCGCCGCCAGCGCGATCAACAGTCGCACGAGTCTCGCCAGACAAACCCCGGCCAGCGGTGCTTCGCGGCCGGAGGGCACGACGACGGAACTCAGCGCCGTGCCGGCCCAGGCGCTGCTGACCGAAACGCACAACTGGAGCACGATCCATACGGCGGAAAACACGCCAAACCGGGCCGGCCCGAGAAGGCGCGCCACTAGAAGCAACGTCAGAAAGCTCCCCGCGCTGGAGATCCCTTGTTCGCAGACCGCGGCCGCCACATGCCCGAAACGTCTCATAAGACGCGCGCTCCGGAATGCATGGGGTGGTCCGACGGCAGTTCGGTTTGAGGTTGTTCTGCCTTGGCGTCGCGGCTGGCCTGCACTTGCTCTTCCGTGATGCACCACTCCATCCAATAGCCGAGGAAGGCGGTCACCGCGAACCGGCACGGGTGCCGGAGAAATCCGCGTCGAAGGACAGCCAAGCGGTATCGGGTGGCCTGGGCCCGCAGGTGAGCGATATCTCGCCGTTGCAGCGCACGGACGATGTCCTCGGCAATCGCGAGTCCGAAGATCGGGGCGAGGCGCTCAGCCACGCGACCGCCATGTTCTTGGGCGGCGGCCACCAGCCGCGCGACATGCCGTTCGACGACTAGGCCACCATGGAGGTAACTCTGGCAGAACGTCAAGACGCAGGCGTCAGCGGGCTCGGGCACCCAGATCTCGTCTCGCAGGAGTACCGCTCTTGAAGCGACGTCGGACGTCGACATCCAATCGACGCCTCGCCAGTGGAGGCGACCGATGAGGTCGATCTGGAGGCTTCCCGATACCAGTCCATCCAGCACCTGCTGCTCGCAGTGGTAGTACTTACGAGCGGGCCGCCGCGTGAGCCCCAACTGGCCGCCAACCCGGTCGAGCAGATCGCGCCACCGGCTTTCGCTTCGTGGAAGCACGAGGAGGTCGATGTCTCGTCCCAGGTTTTCCTGGGGCAGCCGCTCGAAGTTTTTCATCACGAGGAATTTCTGTCCTCGGCACGTCGCCTCGCGAGCCAACGCGCGAACGACCTCCTCAAAGCCGGGGCGAGTCATGGGCGAAGCGCCTCCCGGTAGACCTGGATCAGCCGTTGCGAACTCTTCTGCCAGTTGTACTTCTCATCCACGAGCCGTTTGCAGCCCGCCGCCAGTGCGCGGCGGTCGGCCAAGGCCAACCGGTGCATTGCCCGGACGACCGCAGCGTCGTCGCCTTCGGCGGCGATGCCCGCCCGGAACCGGACGACATCGTCGGCGAGATTCGTCCCCGGCGTCACCAAGAGCGGAATGCCCAGGGCCGCCGCCTCCAGGCAGGCCGTGGGAATTCCTTCCCAGCGGCTGAGGTGGACGAAGTAGTCCATGCGGGCCAGGTGCGCAAGTTTCGCCTCGCCAAACAGGCTCCCGTGGATCTCGATCAGCCCCTCGCCGCACGCTGCCGAGTGACGCCTCCGGATGGCGGCGAGGTCGGGCCCGTCGCCAACCAGCGACAACACGTGTTCCTCGCTTGGCCGCTCTCGGCGAAACGCGAGAAAGCAGCGCACAAGCTGGTCGACGCCCTTTTGCGCATTGAGAATCCGGCCGCAGTAGCCCCACACCGTGGGCCTTTTCTCGGGCCAAGCCGGACGGAGCGCAGGGACGCCGCGCGGCCGATCGGCCCCGTTCGGGACCACATGACGGGGAACCTGCGCCAAGCTCCGCGCGAGGCGAGGGCTGAGTTCGCCCTCCTGGACGAGCAACAACCCGCGGCTTCGCCGGAGCATCCGTTTCTCGGCCAGGTGGAAGTACAGCCACTTCAGTCCCCACCGCCGCCGCAGGCAGACCTCGGAATAGATGCCTTGGGGCATCACGAAATACGGCGAACGAAGGCGGCGGGCGAGGGCCGCCAAGGTGGGCAGGAACCCGCCGTAAAGATGGAAAACCGTCCCAGGGCGGTCGACCTCTCCAAGGCAAGCGACGAGTGCCGGATCCAGCCGCGCCGGCCAACCGTGGTGGTGCCGGAAAAACCGGATCGGGTATTCGGGGCGGGGCAAGTTGGTGCGCGGGTTGCCGGCAATGCCCCAGACCTCGATCTCGAGGCCCGCCCGGTGCAGCGCTCGGGCGTACGCGTCCACGGCCACGTTGACCCCGTTCATGGTCGTGGCCGGGTTCGCCTTCCCGATGACGACGTGAACGACCTTCATGCGGCACGCCTCCTGGGACCGAAAGCGGCTATCGCGATCTCGCTCGGCCCGCGTGCTCTGCGTCGGGGCAAACCGGCGATGAAGCCTGCGGCCGCGAGAAACAACAAGGGGTAAAGCCACCCGGGCGTCAGGTCTCTCGCGCTGATGAAGAGGTAGTAGCCAGCACAGCACCCGAGCAGCGTATGGAACGGTTTTCCGCGCGAACGCTCAAGCCAACGATCGACGGCCCGGCAGAGGAATCCCATCAGCAATCCGATCTCCACGACGCCGAACCAACCGTAGTTCACGTACGCGCGGCCCATCACGGTGGCCGTGATGTTCGTCGTGCTCTCCAGGCCGTCCGCTCCCGTGCGCAGGTAGTTGAGGTCCGCCCAACTTGCGTCGATCGGCTTGCCCGGCCACAGGCGCCGAGGGATCGGGCTGGTGGCGAAAAGGAGAAGAAGGTCCGGGATCGGCCTCAATGCCCGCTCGAAAGCTCCGTCGCCGCCGTAGAACGGTTCGCGATGAGGGTAGTTCTCCGCGATGAAGGCCAGCTCGGCGGCCAGGTCGTTTTGAAGTCCGGATCGCAGGTCAAGTCCGTCTTCTCCCACGTCGGCCCACCCCTGGAGTCGGTATTGCAATTGAGCGCCCCAGACCGTTGCGGTGAACACTACCGCAACCATGGTGAGCTTGAGATACTTGCCGTTATGCGTTTCCACCGCGCGCACACCGCAGAAGAGCGCCACCGGAAGAACAGCCCAAGCGAACCGCGTTCGCCCGCCGCCGGACGCGGTGAGGAGGAGCCCCAACGCAAGAGAAACCACCAAGATCGCGGTCGTCATCGGCGAACGTCGCAGCGCGATCAGGGCATAGGCCGCAACGACCGGCACCACCGTCAGGGCGTTCACCAGTACCAGGTACGCCGCATGTTCCGAGGCAGCCCCCACGGTATCGAATTGCTGGTAGCCCGTTTGACTCCTTGCCGCCAATGCGGTGTTTATTACGGCGCTGAGGGCGTTGTGGCCCTCGCCCAGCGTGACGAAGGGCACGAGCCCCAGCGCCAGGAAACCAAGGGTCCAGCATACTGCTTCCCAAGCGTTGGCCGGGCCGCGGAGGCGATCGAGCGCCCTCGCCTCCCGTCTGGACCGCCTGGAGACGCTTGCCGCTAGCACTACCGAAAGACAGAAAACGCTGACAATCAAACCAGCGTCGGCGGATGCTTGAGGACAAGGGTCGGGGAATCCGGGCGGACCATGCAGCCGATCGCCGAGCGCGTAGTACTTCAGCGGGTCCATACACACGCACCCAAACACGCCCAAGAAGAATACGGGCAAAGTGAACCCCGTGGCCTCCAGACGCCACGCTCGGATGCCAAGAGAAATGACGGGAGCCGCTACCGCTGCACCGAGCAAGAACCACTCCACACCCTCGAAAGACCACATGGCAGGGACGTCTCGGCCACACCGGAACAAGATTGCCGTGCCGAGCAGGCTCCATGCCCACCAGAGACTGGGTGGAGCGTCCCACCCCCAGTCGCGCGGATGCGACGGAAGGCCGCCCAAGAACGCCGACCGATTGCCGCACACGGCTTGCCCGGCGTGGCCGCTGTGGATCCGCGACGCCCTCAGCATCCTGTCACCCGAAGTCCCTCGTGGTTGATGGCGAACGGGAAAAACCTCGCCCGGGGGTTGGGCGGGTTCGATTCCAACAGGGCGCGCACGCGGCGGGCCGAGGCGGGCGACTTGCACACCGCCAAGAGAAAACCGCCGCCGCCGGCCCCGAGCAGTTTCGCCCCATGCACGTGCGGGCGGATCCGCTCGCAAATCGCCTCGATCGCCGGGGTGGTCGAGTCGGGGTCCAGACGCTTGTTGAGCTGCCATGCGGCATCGACCACGCGACCCAGCGCGGCCAGATCGCGGCGCGCCAGGGCCGCGGCCCCGGCGGCAGGCAATGCCCGCAGCCGCGCCAGCGTCGCCAGCGTGTCGGGCTCCCGATCCAAGTAACGGCCCACGACTTGTTCGAGGATGTTCCGCGCCACGCGCGTGATGCCCGTGTAGTACAACAGCGTTTGCCCGCCGTTTTGCCCGGGATCCAGGATCTCGCCCGGCACGAACTCGACGACCGCCCGGGGCGTCATTCCCGGAGCCGTGGTGGTCACCTTGACGCCGTCGGCAATGCCGCCGATCTGGTCCTGCCAGCCGCCGCCGGTGCCGAGCACCTGCTCCAGGCGCAGCACGCGGTGGAAGAGTCCCTGGGCATCCAGCGGTCTGCCCATCACTCGGTCCAGCACGGCCAACAGCACGGCGCCGAGGATGCTCGAGGTCCCCAGGCCGCTTCCCCGGGGGATGGCCGCCAAGGTCGTCAGTTCGAGGCCGCCGCCGAACGCCTCGAGGATTTCACGCAGCGTGCGCCCCCGGACCAAGTGCCTGGAGTGCGGCACCAGGCCCGACAGCACCACGGCGCCCTTGGCCAGCGAGAACTCGCTGACGATATCGCGGTAGTGGAACAACTCGTCGATCGACGCGATTTTCACCTGCGTGCCGCGGTCGATCGAGGCGATGCGCAACACGGGCTCGTCGGTGACGCGGGCGAAGGCCTGGATCGGCGGCTGGCCGTTGAGGTCGACCGCCGCGTTGAGCACGCAACCGCCGTGTTCCAGGGCGTACGGCGGCGTGTCGGTCCAGCCGCCGCACAGATCGAGCCGCGCCGGAGCGCGGCCCCAGACGATTTCGTCGCTCCGCAGGGCACTCGTCGGCAGCGGCGAGTCGCCGGCGCCGGTCAAGACAATCGAGCGGGCCAGCCGGGCGAACGCCACCTCGCGCGCACGGCGTGCCCAATCGGCCGGGGTTGAGTCAACACCCAGTCCGAGGCCCGACAGCCACCGGAGCGTGGCTTCGGGCAAGCGCTGCGACAGGTCCGAAAGGACCGAGGCCATCGCACGGTCTTTCGCGCAACCAGCGCGCAGTGCCGGTTCGCCGCCGAGCGTCTCGCGGCCGAGTGTCTCGACCACCGTGGCCAGCGTGTGCATCATCCGGGGAACGATCAGGCTGTCCAAGGTCGCCGGCGCGGCAGGATCCTCGGATGCCTCGTGGGCGGCCGCCAAGAGGGCGGCCATCGCCTCTGCCGGGCTCTCGGCGCAGCGGACCAGGTGCGCCAGTTCCCTCGCTGCGAGCGGACTCTCGCGCGAGAAGGCTCGCGCCGCGTCGTGGCAGATCCGCGCCGCGCGCAGCGCCACCCGCCGGGCCCAACACGCCGCGTGGTCGGCCAATGCCGCGATTTCGGCGTGGCTGTACCGCCGCGCGCTGCGCCAGGCGGTCTTCTGGGCTTCCGTCGCGGACTCCGGTTCGAACATCCAAAGCCAGCGGGCGTGCGCCCTGGGATCGATCTCGGCGGGAACCAGCCGGGCGTTCCAGGCGCTGCGCAGCCCGGGAGGCAGGGCGGGGTCCCAGACTTCCTCCGGCAAGGCCCCCACGGAAGCAAGCCACTGGTCAAGCGGGCGCCCGCAAAACGTCGCGGACCCGCCGCACGCCTTGAAATCGTCGTCGATCCCCCAAGAGCGGATGAACCACACGGGCCGGCCCTCGGGGGTACGGCCCGGCAGCACGTCGACGCAGGCTCCCCGCGGCAGCGTGGTCGGGCAGTCGACGTCGAGCCCCACGACCACGTTTTCGCCGCCGAGGGTCAGGGGAGCCCGCAGGCGGCACGCCTCGACCCAGGCCTCGTCGCCGAGCACCTTGCCCCCGGCACAGACCTCGTTTGCCACGTCGAGCCATTGGCCCGGCCGAGCCAGGCCGGACGGCGTGCGACACAGGTCGTTGCCGCTTCGGATCAAGTCGCGCGACGTCCCGAAGTGTAGAAACCGGCACTGAGCGAGCGTATGGACGCGAAACAAAGTGCCCTCGAGGGCGCTAAAGAGATCGGCCAAGAGCTTCTGGCTCCACGCGGAGCCGCCGTCGCGAGCCGCTGCCGCGTGGGTTGCCGCCGTGGCGCGCGACCCCAAGGCGCAGGCGATCTCGCGGTAGAAATCCAGCCCGAGGCGACCGATCGCCTCACCGAGCGGTCCGGACCACACGAGCGAGCCGTCGTCGCCGGGGCGAACGCCTGCCGCTCGAAGCAGCCGGACCGCCGTGGTCGCGTCGAGGCTCATCACGCCGATGTCGAGGATCGCCCGGCCCTGGCGGTCGAGGCATCCCGAGGCGGCTTGCTCAGCCACCGTCGGTTTCTGGAAGAACTGTTCCACGGTGCCGTCGGCGGCGGCCCGATAGACGCCGTGCGCGGCGGCCTGCTGCGCGGGGCTGAGGCAACCGAGGCCAGTGACGCCCTGCTCGGCCAGGTCGACCTCCCGCGGATCGAACTCCAAGAGCACGTCGCCCGAGGCGATCACCGTGTGCCCGGTGCCCGACCGAGGCGCCGGCAGGGCCAAGTAGACAGGAATTTGGCGGTCGAAGAGGGTATCGAACAGGCCGGCCCCGCCGGGTAGCGGCAGGAAGCACTTGCCCCAGGCGCGGTAGGCGGCCAGGCGCCGCGAGTCGCCCCCCGCGTGCAAGATGAGGATCCGGCGCCTCAGGAGGATTTCACGCCACGCGTCGTGGTCGGCCCGTGCGTCGGGCGGAAGCTCCGACTCGAGCACGCGCATCCAGCAACACAGCGTGCTGCCGCCGCTGCCGGCGCGGGTCCCCGGCGGGTCGGCGACCACGAGCGTCCGGCCTACATCGCCCAGGACCCTCAGATCGCGCCGCAGCGCCAATTGCCGCTCGAAAAACTCGGCCTGGCGCGCGTCGCCAGCGCTGACGATGAGGTAATCCCAGGCCGGCGGCAGCGGGGGAGCGTTCGTGGCAGCGCACGAGTACGGTTGGAGGCCGCCGACGACGGGGCAAGGCGCCCCCGCCGGAATCGCGGGCCGGCCGGTGACAGGGGCTTGTGTCAACGCGGGATCGTACACTCCGACGGTCTCCATGCGGATGCCGGGCCGCGCAAGCGGCCGTCGGCGTTGGCCTCGATCATGGCCCGAAGTTGGTGGTCCTCCGGCGCGCGCCGCAGGCACCAGAGCAGGTGTTCGTGCGCGGCCTCGAACTCGCGGGCCTCGTGCAGAGAGGTTGCCAGGGCATAGCGTGCCTCGTAGCAACCGGGGGCCGCGCCGACGGCCCGCCTGAGACATTCCAGCCGCCGCGCGGCGTCGCCCGCCTCGCCGAACGCCTCGGCCGCGGC
>JANLFZ010000179.1:0-535 GCA_024653385.1 Thermoguttaceae bacterium
TTTGCCCAACTTATAGTTTTACAGGCCCTAAGCGCGTCTAGGCGATCCGCATCGTCAGCCCACCGTCGATGGTGAACGTCTCGCCCGTGATGTAGTCGTTGGTCGCCACTTCGGCGATCAAGGAAGCGACTTGCTCGGGCGTGCCCTCGCGGTGCAAGGGGATGCGGTTTTCGAGGTTGTGCTTGCGTTGTTCGGGCGTCATGGCATCGTGGAACCGGGTACGGATGATGCCCGGGGCAATGCAGTTGACGCGAATATTGTCGTTCGCCAGCTCGCGCGCCAGGGCCCTGGCAAACTGCGGCAGAGCGCCTTTGACTACCTGGTAGGCGAGGTTGAAGTGGAGGCCGCGGATGCCGGCCACCGAGGAGATCAGGACGATCGCCCCCTCCTTGCGCTCCTTCATCCCCGGCACGGCGGCCCGGCAAAGATGAAAGACCGCGTGGACGTGGACGTCGAATGCGGCGTGCCATGCCTCGGGCGCAAGTTCGAGTAGCCCTCCGGCGATCGCGCCGCCCGCCGAGTGGACCAGCACATC
>JANLFZ010000179.1:545-8399 GCA_024653385.1 Thermoguttaceae bacterium
ATCGACCCGACTGAGGCGCTCGATCGACTCGTCGACGCAGCGGGTGGCCTCGTCGGGATCGCGCATGTCGGCCGAAAGCAACAGGCCCTGGCGTCCGCATTGCTCGATTCGGGCGAGCGTGCCTCGGGCCTCGTCATCGTCGTAACGTCCCACGATGGCCACGTTCGCCCCGCGCCGGGCCAGAAGCACCGCGGTAGCGGCCCCGATTCCTCTTGTCCCACCGGTTACCAAGGCGACCTTATCGCGCAACTCCATACCTGCTCCTCGACCGCAAGAACTCGCCCAGTCGACACCCCCCGGACTTTCTTGCGGCATGCATTGCAAGCCCGCATAATACCCATAGGCGAACACCTACCGGGGGCATCATACCCGACCGGGCCTCCTGAAACCACTGCCAGGCAATGCCCGAACCTTTCGATCCCTACCTTCACTGGCTCGGCATCCGCGACCCGCAGCGGCCGCCGAACTACTATCGCCTGTTGGGGGTCGAGCTGTTCGAGTCGGACCCTGTGGTGCTGGCCAACGCGGCGGACCGGCAGATGGCCCACGTGCGCACCTTCCAGACCGGCCCTCGGTCGGCGGAATCGCAGCGGATTCTCAACGAGTTGGCGGCCGCCAAGATCTGCCTGTTGAACCCCCAGAAGAAGGACGCCTACGACGCCAAGCTCCGCGCGGAACAGGGGTTGGTGGCCAACACGCCTCCGCTGCCGCCGCCGGTCGTCGTGGGATCGGCCGAGCCCGAGGTGTCTCCGCCACCCTTTGCTGCTGGTTTCCGCGACCTGGGACCCCGGCGTGTTCGCTCGTTCCCCGTGATGGCGTTGACGATCGCGGTGTTGGCGGCGGCGTCGGTGGTCGTCACCGCGATCATCCTATTTGTGCTTTATGGCGACTTGGGTGATGGCGGCGACGCGGGCGCCGTGCCGGTAGCGCGAGAAGGGTTGCCCGACGTGACGGGTCCTGTGCCCAAGCCGAATCGGCCGGTTATCCCGCCCGGACCCGCGCCTGCGTCCGCGGCGGCCGACAAGCCGACCCCGAAGTCCCCGCCGGAACCGGGAGGCACTGCCAAGCAACCTTCGCCCGGCGATCCAGGACCGAAGGCGTCTCCGGTGGCTTCAAAGGCGATGCCCGAGGATCTCTTCCCAAAGGTCGAGCCGGACAGCAAGTCGCCCTCGGAGCCCGAGCCGTCCAGCACCGAACCGTGGCCGCCGGCGCCGGCGGAGGAGTCGCGGCCCGGCGCGCCGGAACCAAATCGACCGTCGCCGCTACCGGGCGACCGTCGGCTACCCATTCCCGACAAGGCGATCCACGATGCGGCCCTGAAGAAGATCCGCGAGGTGCTCAAGGACCAGTACCTTGCGGCCCAGAAGCCGGCCGACAAGGGTGTACTGGCTGCCAACCTGCTTCGCCAGGCGATCGAGACGAAGGACGATCCCGCGATCCGGTTCGCGCTCTTGACCGAGGCCCGCGACAAGGCGATTGCGGCGGGCGATGCGGGCGTGATGCGGCGGGCCGTCCAGGAGATGGCGAAGGACTACCAGGTCGAACCGTTCGACGAGTTGGCCCAGGCCCTGTCGGGTTCGGCCGATGGCGTGCTGCCCGCGGCGGTCCGGAAGAACCTGGCCCGCGCAGCGCTCGATCTGGCCACGGAGGCCCGATCGCGCGAGGCATTCGACCACGCGGTCCGAATGGCGAAGATCGCCCAGAACCTGGCGGCCCGGTCGCGCGATGCGGCGACGGCCCGGCAGGCGGCCGAGGTTGCCGCCTCGATTCCCGGCCTCAGGCAGCGCCACCAACTCGCCCAGCAAGCGGCCAAGGTCTTGGCCGAGGATCCGCAGAACGCCAAGGCGAACCTCGACCTGGGCATTTACACGGCGCTGGTGAAGAACGACTGGCGCCGGGGGCTGCCCCTGTTGGCCAAGGGAAGTAGCCCGACCTTGCGGGCCGTGGCCGAGGCCGAAAACAGTTTGGGCGCCTCTCCCGCGCCGGCCGACTTGGTCAAGCTGGCCGAGCAATGGCGCAAGGCAGCCACCGCGGTCGATGCCTCCCTGCAGCCCGCCGCGCTTCGCCGGGCCCTGTACTGGTACGAGGCAGCCCTGCCGCACCTTACCGGATTCACGAAGACCACGGTCGAACGGGCGATCCAGGAACTGAAAGATGCCGACCCGGTCCGCCGCCGGCCGTGACCGCCTGCTTCCGCCTTGCTGGCACGGCGAACATGCCGGCCGGGTTTCGGCCGGCGGGGTTACGCCCATTGCGGCTCCGTTCCCGCAAGAAAGCGTTGTCGCCCACTGAGTGCCGGGTTATCATTTACCGTAAACTGTTCAGCAAACGAACTCACCGCTGGTAGAGCCGGCGCTGTTCATCGGTTTGGCAACTGTGAACCCTATGGCGAATCCCTCGCCACAGAAACGGGCAAAGCTGCGAAAACTGATCGAAGATTCCCTGCGCCGGCAAGGCTTTCGCATTCGAGGCGATCAGATTGTCTTGTCCAAGAAGGTGACCAAGGACAAGCTCCGACGTCTGCACCGCTTGTCCGTCCGGCATCGTGTCGAGGAAGCCCAGCCACGTCTCAGGCGCTATGAGGACCGGTTGCTCGGACGAATCGCGTCGGGACGCGAGGTCGAACCAGCGAAGGTCGCTCCACGTCTCGTCGAAGTACTCCCCGATTCAGAGGACGAGCTTCTCTTCCGCTATGCCAGCCTGCACTGGAGCATTCCCACGTCGTCGGGCTACGGCCGGCGCTTGCGCTTCCTGGTCGAGGACGCCCACAACGGCAAACTGATCGGCCTGTTCGGCCTGTGCGATCCGGTCTTCAGCGTGGCGGCACGCGATGCCTGGATCGGGTGGGACATGAATGCCCGAAAAGCCCGGCTCCGAAACGTCATGGAAGCGTTCATTCTCGGGGCAGTGCCGCCGTACTCGATGCTACTCGGCGGCAAGCTGGTTGCCATGCTGTGCGCCAGCGACGAAGTGAAACGGGCGTTTCAACGGAAGTACAGCGAAGGCGAATCCCTGATCACAGGCGCTGCCGCCGACGGACGGCTGGCCCTGATTGCGACCACCTCGGCCCTGGGACGTTCTTCGATCTACAACCGCCTGCGGTATCACGACAGGTTGCTGATGCTATCCGTCGGCTATACGAGCGGTTGGGGCGAGTTTCAGTTCACGAACGGCGCGTATTCTCAGCTGCGCGATTACGCGGAGAAATACTGCTCCAAGACGGCCAAGCATGAGTCCTGGGGCACCGGTTTTCGGAACCGCCGCGAAGTCGTCCGGCGGGTTCTGGCGCATGTCGGCCTTTCAGGCAACCTGATGAACCACGGGATTCGCCGCGAGTTGTTCGTCATGCCCTTGGCGAGGAACGCCCGCGAGTTCCTCCGCGGCGAGCACCAGCGGTTATCGTGGTTCCATCAGCCTGCCGATGATCTTGCAGCATTCTTCCGTGAACGATGGCTCATCCCTCGTGCTCAGCGCACTCAGGAATTCGCGGACTACTCGAACGAGTCCTTTCGCCTTTGGCGAAAGTGACAGGATTTCGGAAGGTGAAACGTGGAAGCCTTCGCCGACCTTCCAGACGCGCTGGTGCAAGACCTCCTGGCCAAGGCCTTGCCGGTTGCGGAGGGTGTGAATCAAAACCTGCAGGCTCTCCGGCAGGCAAAGGTCTCCTTGCGCACCGAGGCCGAACGGCGCGGCTGGATTCGACGAAAGGCGGACCTGGACGTTCCACGTGAGCCATCGGTCGTCGGAATCGACGGTTCCTACCAGATCCATCGTCTCACGGCAGTCGATCTGTGCGCAGCCGCGTCTGTTGCCGTGGAGGGCACCTCAAAGGAGGCGCAGCGGCATTGGGAGAAACCGCACCACCGCGTGTGGGTCGAGTCGCTTGAGCACAGCAAGAACGTCACCAACACACTGCGTGGCCTGATGATCTCGATGGAACTCGATCTAGCCGCAAAGGCACCTCATGACCTGGTTCTGCTCGATGGTTCCTTCATCATCCTGCTGATTTACTTGAACCAGGGGTTGACCAGCGTCGGCGAGGCCCCGCAGATTCTCCGCGAAGAGTTTCAACGACGATGGCGTGACGAAGGGGTTCTTGATCGTTTCGTTAGTTTTCTGGCCAGCGACCGCACGGTGGCAGTCCCAAAGTATTCCGGTCGAAATGAACTCGCTGACTTGCTCGCAGGAAAGGACTTGCCCGAAGCCGACGGGAAAACCCTGGCGACGTTCATCTTGTCGCCCGGCGAATACACCGCTCCCGAACCGATCTACCACTTCGGCGGGGAGGATCAGGAATACCACCTGCCGAAGGGAAGTTGCCCAGAGCAGACGCAGAAGCTGATCAATCAGCATTTGGCGGACATGCGTGTCATCTTCTTTCGGCCGTTTGGCTGGGTGCCCGCGATTCGGCTGGAACTGCCAAAGCCCATCGCGTCGAGCCTGACCCGCTTGTCTATGGTGCTTCACGGCATCGAGCGTCAGTTCTTCAGCCCTGCCGTCATCGAACCATACCCGCTCTTCCTGGCCGATCGCATGGTCAAGAGCCTGGGAGCGGGTGTTTCCGTCATCGAACAGGCCGTAGCCCAGCACGTCGCCGGAGAGTCCCTCGACGGGGAGACGACGATGCTGTTTCTCCAGAATTACCGCACCGAAGGTGGCCGAGGAGGTTAGACATGTCGGCGGGGCGCAGCCAAGATGTAGCAGTGATCGGCAGCCCGTCAACCAGCACCGAACTGACGCTGGACCTATTGCTTGAAGCGACCGAAGAACGCATGGTCGGCGCGCTGACGGCGTTTCGCGCAAACCAGAACGGCACTCCAATCATTTCGGTTGGTCAGATTGTCGGCATCGAGTTGCGAAACCGCTGGCACGAGGACTCCGTTTTCCGCAATCTTGTCAAGCGAACGGGTGAGATTCCCCCGATCACCAATCGCCAGGACACCCGCGTCGCGGACCTGGTTGTCGGCGCGACCTTCCGCCAGGGTAGCAACGGCTACGAGCCGGAGGTTCTGGGCATGGTCCCGCCCACCGGTACCCGCGTTTTTCGGGTCGATCAGACGCTGTTGAACCAGTTGCTGTCGGTCTATCAGCAGGAAATCGTCTATCTGGGAAAGGCCTACGCAAACGACGTGCTGTACCCCATGTGGTTCAAGCATTTCGGTAGCGGCGTGGGGGGCGCGGGTGAAGCGTACCATCTCGGTGTCTTCGGCAAGACGGGTTCCGGCAAGTCCGGACTGGCAAAGATGATGCTGTGCGCCTACGCGCGGCATCCGCAGCTTGGCATCCTCGTCATTGACCCGCAGGGGGAATTCTCGCTGGAACTCTCCGGCACTCGCGTCGGCCAGCAGGGATTGCAATTGGACCAGGCGATTCGGTCGCAGGGGCGACCAATCGAGGTGTTCAGGATCGGTGACATCCAATTGGATGACTGGACCACTTTCGAGGAAATGCTGATCTCGTTGCGGTTCTTCGAGCAGTTGCAGATTCCGAGCGCTTCGGCCGAGAATGCCCGCCGGGCCGCTGAAGTCGTTCGTAACGCCCTGGAGGGTACACACAACCTCGACGCCCTGGGGACACTGCCGGTGCTTCAGGCCGCGCTAAACGCCGTCAACGACCCCAATAACGCCGGTTTCATCTACACGACCCGTCAGCGTGCCCAACAGCTTCAGCAGCGTGTCCAACGGTTCCTCAACGATCAGCAGGCGCAAAACCACTTGCTCACCAACACCTGGCAACCAATTTGCCAGCTGTTTACGCGAGGGCAAAACAGGCACCGCCTTTACAGCTACGGACAACAACAGCCAGGCATCGTCAACCGGCTCCTGGGATCGGCTGGAGGCAGTTCTCCCCGCCCGGTCATCGTGATTGACATTTCCCGGCAAGGCAACCAGCGATTCTGGTCTGAGGAATTGCAGCGCAGGATTCTGGCTAAGCTCCTCAACATTCTGGTGGCGCAAGCCACGTCTGCTCTGAGTACGCAGCAGAGTGCGAATGTGCTCGTCTTGCTCGACGAGGCCCACCGCCACGCGCCAAGCGGCCGGCTGGACGAAGGCTCCGAGGCGGATCGTCTTCGGTCCCTCCTGCGCCGGGCCGTGCGCGAAACGCGGAAGTACGGCATTGGCTGGTTCTTTATCAGCCAAACACTGGGCGGCATCGACAACGAGATTCTTCAGCAGCTGCGAATTCTCGCCTTCGGCTTTGGGCTGGCGATGGGCACCGAGTTCGACCGGCTGCGAGACTTCGCCGGCGGCGACAAGCGGTCGCTTGAACTCTACCAGTCATTCCGCGACCCACAGAGCTTCCCACGCCGCGATTTGCAGGAGTTCCCGTTCATGGCTGTCGGCCCCGTCTCCCCCCTTGCATTCTCCGGCAAGCCGATCTTCTTCACGGCCTTCACAGACCCGCAGGAGTTTCTGCGCGTGAATCGGATCGGCGGGCAATAAGCGAACGGATGGCGGGGGGGCGACTTTGAGGTTTGGCGGGGGGCCGGGGTTGACTCGAACCTCCACCCGTGCTGCAATACAAGCCCCTGAGTCCTTGCAAGCGAAAGGGAAGAACCACCATGGACCGCGAGTTCAATCGTCGTGATTTCGTGACCGGCACCGTGCTGGCTTCGGCCGCGATGGCCCTGGGGGCCCAAGCCTCGGCCCAGCCCCCGAAACCGCCGGCGACCCAGAACACCCTGCCCAAGGGCAAGATCCGCGATCTCGAAGTGAGCCGGGTCCTCTTGGGCGGCAACCTGTTGACCCATTTCACCCACAGCCGCGACCTGAAATACGTGTATTCGCTGGCCCAACACTACAACACCGACGAGAAGATCCTCGAGACCATGGCCACGGCCGAGGCCAACGGCATCAATACCCTGTCGATCCACAACCCGCCCCATGCGATGCAGCTCTTGAAGCGCTATCGCAAGGAAGGGGGCAAGATCCAGTACATCATCTGCCCCACCGCGCCGGTCGAGCCCGGCATGGCCAAGTACACCGAAGAGGTCCTCCAGTTGGTCGATCTCGGCGCCGACGCGATTTATCTTTGGGGCGTGCGGGCAGATGCCCTGACCAGCGCCAAGCAGATCGACCTGATCGGCAAGGCGGTCGACGTGGCCAAGGCGCAAGGGGTCCCCTCGGGGGTGGGCGGCCACGAACTCGACGTGGTCGTGGCCTGCGAGAAGAACAAGATCCCCGCCGACTTCTATATCAAGACCCTCCACCACCACAACTACCCCAGCGCCAAGCTCAACTACGACTCGATGTGGTGCAAGAATCCCGAAGAGACCATCGAGTTCATGAAAACGGTCGAGAAACCGTGGATCGCGTTCAAGACCATGGCCGCCGGCGCCATCCCGCCGCGCGACGCGATCCAGTACGTGTTCCAGAACGGCGCCGACTTCGCCCTGTTGGGCATGTTCGACTACGAGATCGCCGAGGACGTGAAAATCGCCAAGGAGGTGCTCTCGGGCATCAAGGAGCGTGCGCGTCCCTGGCGGGCGTGACGCGGCCGGCCCGGTTCCCCCCATGCCCCCGATTCTCGTCCTTCAACACGCGCCCCACGAGACGCTCGGCTCGCTGGAACAGCATTTACGCGAGGCCGGCTTGGCTTGGCGCACCCTCGAGCTTTTCCGCGAGGTGCCACGGTCGGTCGACCTCGACGGCGCCGCCGGGCTGGTGGTCCTCGGCGGCCCGATGAATGTCGATGAAACCGGCCGTTACCCCTTTCTTGTTCCGGAAGTCGCGTGGATCCGGCAGGCGATCGACATCGGAATGCCGCTCTTGGGCATTTGTCTGGGCGCGCAGCTCTTGGCCAAGGCCCTCGGAGCGAGGGTCTATCCCAACGGGGTCAAGGAAATCGGCTGGT
>JANLFZ010000179.1:8409-11385 GCA_024653385.1 Thermoguttaceae bacterium
CTTCGCTCGTCGCCAGACGGTGTTCCAGTGGCATGGCGACACGTTCGACCTTCCGCAAGGGGCCGTGCTTTTGGCCACCAGCGAGCGTTGCCGCCACCAGGCGTTTCGCTACGGGCGGAGGGCGTTCGGCCTCCAGTTCCATATCGAGATGACGACGGCGTTGATCGCCTCGTGGCTCGAAGACCTCGCAAGCCAAGGGTCTCCGGACGCGGCAGACCGCGTGGATCCGGAAAGCATCCGCGAGGCCACTCCCCGCATGTTGCCGCCGATGCAGCATTTCGGCCGCGCGGTGCTGAGGCGATTCGCCGCCATGTGCCGTTGACTCGTTGCCGAGACGAGCCGGGCGGGGCTATCACGTGGCGGCCACGTGGGCCGGCGCGGCGTGGGTCAAGGCTTCGATGCCCGCGACGACCTGTCGGGGCCCTCGCCAAGGGTGCGCTGGATGCGCTTGTCGCGTCGCACGCCATCGGTGAAATCGAAGGTCACGTCGAGGTGGTTCGTCGTGCGATCGAACGTCCCCGACATCTCGCCCACGCCACGGCGCCCGACGTTCTTGTCGGTGTGGAATAAGTAGCTGTCGAACCCGAGGACCGTCGGCACCCCGAGAAGCCGGGAAGCATCGGGGAAGTACACCGACTGGATCGGATCGACGCCGAAACCTCGCAGTTCCTCGTTGATCGCGCGACGCACGAGATCCTGGCAGCGGGCAATTTCCTTCGAGTTCCGCCACCAAGCGATGCCCGCCAAGGCCACGCAAAGCACCAGCGCGGCCACGAGCGAGATCTGAATCGTAAGCACGAGCGACGGCTGCTTCATGGCCAGGAGCCTTTCTCACCCGCCTCTGACCGCATCATAGCCGAACCGCACGCGAATGCAAGGTTTTCCTGGAACTTAGTACGATTTCTTCCCGCGCGATCATTCCGACACGGGGCGCTCGGCGACCGTGACTTGTTCCGCCTCGATCTGCACGGTTAAGACCTCGCCCGCGGGTGGCAGTTGGGGAACCTCGGGCGGGGCCGGCGTTGGCTCGCCGACCCCGGCGGTATCCCCGACTGCGCAAGTTGGCACCCTGGTGCCGGCCGTCACCCCATGGGGCGGTTCGCATCCATCGGCCCCCGGCAAGTCCACCGGGTCACAGCCGCGGTCGGCGACGCTCGCCTCGGTCGTCGGGCCGCCCTCGTTGTTTATGTTTATTTCGGAAAGACTCAAGCAGCCCGCAGCCCCAGCCCGCGGAAGACGCCACACGCTTCCCAACGCGGCAACGACCACCGCAACCGACCCCAGAGACAGACCGACTCGCAGGACGACGGGTAGCTTCATCAAGCAGGTTCCTCGGCTCTTGGTAATGCCCCTGTCAGGAGAGCATGCCAAACTTCTTCATCTTGTTGTACAAGGTGACGCGGCTGATACCCAGCTCGCGGGCGGTATCGGACCGCCTGTAATTGTGACGTCGGAGTGCCGCCTCGATGATCTTGCGCTCGACCCGGCTGATCTGTTCCTCGAGGCTCAAGGGCATCTCGTGGTCAATCGAGTCCGTGTCGCCCCCAGCGCAGTCCGCATCCGATCCACCAAGCACCGGCAAGCTAAGAAGATCCACCCCATAGCCGCAGTAGTAGGTGCAAACCACCGGTTTTGGGGAGTCGCCGTTGGACTTCCTTCGGTTGGCTAGCACGGAAGGCACCTTTTGGTTCGCGTGGCCGCACGATGTCGATGCCATCCTGGCTTCGCCCACACCAGCCCTAGTCTAATCGCCCTCGTCAGGTTATCAAGTGTCAACCCCTCTTGGCATTCAAGGGAGACAATGCGGTACGATGTATCGGTGCGTTGACCACCGGGGGCAATGGCTTGGGGAAAGCGGGACGTCATGGCACATTGCCTGATCGCGTTGGGTTCCAATCTGGGCGATCGCCTTCAGACGCTCGAAAGGGCGATCGACGACATGACTGCCCACCCGGCGTTCCGTGTGGTGGCACGGAGCAGGTGGCACCAAACGCGGCCGGTTGGTGGCCCTGTCGGGCAAGGCGAGTTCCTCAACGGGGCGCTGTTGGGCGAGACGACCCTCTCGCCCAACGCGCTCCTCGAATGGCTCCAAGATTTGGAACGCCGCTTGGGCCGACAGCGGACCACGCGGTGGGGACCTCGTACCATCGATCTTGACCTGCTCTTATACGACCATTGGGTCGTCGACTCCCCGTCTCTGGTACTGCCTCATCCGAGGATGGCTTGGCGGCGGTTTGTGCTCGCGCCCGCGGCCGAAGTGGCGCCCGGGATGGTTCATCCGACGACGGGCTGGACGATCGCCCGATTGCTGCGGCATCTCGACACCAGTGTGCCTTACGTCGCCATCACGGGCCCGATTGCCGCGGGGAAAAGCGCGTTGGCCCGGCTGGTGGCGGCCAAGGTCTCGGGGCGCGTGGTGGCCGAGACGTGCGACCCGGCATCGCTTGCTCAGCGTGACGCCGATCGGTCTGGCAACGCCTGGGGTGTGGAGATAGAATTCCTCAAACAGCGGGCACGGCTGCTCGCTGTCTGCTCGCCCGAATGGACCGCGCCCCGCATGGTTGCGCTGAGCGATTTCTGGTTCGATCAGTCGCTGGCCTTTGCCCGCGTGTGGCTTGGTTCGGACCAGTTCGAGGATTTCCAGGGTCATTGGGAAGTGGCGCGTCGCTCGGTGGTGCAGCCTCGGTTGACGGTTTTCGTGGACGGCCCGACCCATCAGTTGCTGCATCGCATACGTCAGCGGAAACGTCCGGGCGAGGATCGTTTGACCGCCGAGATACTCGATCGGCTCCGCTCGTCGCTTCAAACCGAGCTGCGCCGGCCCGATCGCGGACCCGTGTTGCGTCTGGCGGCCGGGGACCTCGCTCCGGCGGCCGAGCAACTCCGCGCGGCCATCCAGTCCATGGCATAACGCAATCCGATCCAGGCCACGTATGTCGGATTCCTCTTCCCCCGCACGCCCTATCTGTATCACCA
>JANLFZ010000180.1:0-9759 GCA_024653385.1 Thermoguttaceae bacterium
TCCGTTGTATTTGGAACCGGTTTTGAGACACGCTCTTAGTGTGCGCTGGCCCTGGGGGCGATTGACAAGCCAAGTCCCGCCTATCCAAGATGACGACAGCCGGCCCGCTGCTGTGGGGTTCCAGCGGGCACACCAAGAGCAAGAACGCCGTGAACAATCACATCGTCAGCAGCCTTGACTGGCTCGCAAGCGCCCCGGCGAAGCCCGGAAATCCCGCAAGGAAATGGAGACCATGAATCGCACCTTCACGATCGTCGCCCTGCCAGCACTGCTACTGGCTCCGCTGGCAGCGACGACTGCGGCCGCGGTCGCTCGGCCCAATATCATCCTCTTCCTGTGCGACGACCTCGGCTGGTCGGACATCGGCTGCTACGGCGGCGAGATACCGACGCCGAACATCGACGCGCTGGCGAAAAGCGGGCTGCGGTTCACGCAGTTCTACAACAACGCTGTCTGCGGACCGTCCCGGGCGGCGCTCCTGACCGGCCTCTACCCGCAGCAAATCGGCCATAGCGGCAGGCACTGGAACGAGCCGACCGACTTCTCGAAGAGCGTTAGCCTCGGCGAAGTCCTGAAGGCGGCAGGCTACCGCACGCTGTTGATCGGCAAGTGGCAGGAGCGCGACCTGCCCGCTCGGCGCGGCTTCGACCGTTTCTTCGGCACCCAATGCGCGGGCAAGATCAGCTACTTCAACGAGGTCCAGCTCAACCCCTTCTACCTCGACACCGAACGGTGGACGGTCCCCGCCGACGGGTTCTATCTCACCGACGCGCTCACCGAATACGCGGTGAAGTTCGTGGAGGAGGCGCTGTCGAAGCCGAAGCGAGGCGGCCCGCCCGCGCCGTTCTTCCTCTACCTCGCGCACATCGCGCCGCACTGGCCGCTGCACGCCCGCGAGGCGGACATCGCGCCGCACCGCGAGCGCTACCGCCACGCCGGCTGGGACGAGTGGCGCGAGAAGCGTTTCGCGAAACAGCGAGAAATGGGTCTTGTCCCCGCGTCGTGGAGACTGTCGCCCCGGCCAGGCGTTGTGCCCGCATGGCAGCGCGACGATCTCTCCGACTGGCAGGCAGAGCGCATGGCGGTCTATGCCGCCCAGGTGGCATCGCTCGACGCCAGCCTTGGTCGCGTGATGGACGTAGTCCGCAGGGCTGGCGCGATCGACAACACGCTCGTGATGTTCCTCTCGGACAACGGCGCGGCACCCGACGGCGGCTTGAAGCCGACCGGCGGCGGATTCGGTTTCGACGAGAAGAGTCCGTGGCGGCTCGACGGCAAGCGCATGCGATTAGGCAGCGGCCCGGACAACATGCCCGGCCCGCCCGACACGTTCGCGGCGTATGGGCTCGCGTGGGCGACCGTGAGCAACACGCCGTTCCGCAGTACGAAGCTTACGGCCTACGAAGGAGGCATCCGCACGCCGCTGATCGTCAGTTGGCCCGCGGTGATCCGCCAGCGCGGGGGCATCACCGGTGAGGTGGGGCACGTCATGGATCTCATGCCGACGTTCCTGGACGTGGCGGGCGCGAGCTACCCGGCGGACTTCCATGGGCGTGAGCCGTTGCCCCCGGAAGGAAGAAGCCTGCTGCCGGTCCTTCGCGGCCAGCCGTGGCCTGGACACGATACGCTCTGCTGGCGGGTGCCGCTGAACCGGGCGATCCGCTCCGGCAACTGGAAACTCGTCGAGTCGCCGGAGAGCAAGGCGTGGGAGTTGTACGACCTTGCCGCCGACGGGACCGAAACGGAGAACCTCGCCGCGAGGTATCCCGACATCGTGAAAGACCTCGCCGCCCGATGGCAACGATGGGCTGATCGTTGCGGGGCGAAACCTTGAAACTGGACTCTTGCAAAGTCTCAAACGGCATTGGAAAAACGGGGGATTTGGGGTCTAACCCAAGTTACGCAGTTCGAGGGCCCGACTCGCGCGGGTGCCACTGCTGGCTTGTCCAGCAGTGGCCCTTGTGGATACGATCGTCGAGATGACGGCGACTCCAGGCCATCGCAAACGAGTCCGGCACTACCACGACCCAGGCCACGTCCACGAGCTGACCTTTTCCTGCTACCACCGTTGGCCCTTGCGGACCAACGACGTGTGGCGGGCTATGCTCGCCGAGAGCATTGACCGGGCGATGGAAGGCCATCGTTATCGACTTGCCGCCTTCGTGTTCATGCCCGAGCACGTTCACCTGATCGTCTACCCCCTCCCCCAGGCAGGCACTATCGACGCCCTCTTGACAGCGATCAAGCGGCCGTTTTCCTATCGCATCAAGCAACTGCTGATCCAATCGCACAGCCGCCTCTTGCAGCGGTTGACCATCCGCCAGCGTCCCGGGGTGATAACGTTCCGTTCCTGGCAGGAGGGTCCGGGGTACGAGCGGAACCTGACCAAGCCTTCCACCGTGCTCGCGGCGATCGACTACCTGCACCATAATCCCGTCCGTCGCGGGCTTGTCAACAGGGCCGTGGATGGGAAATGGTCCAGTGCCCGATACTACCTGGTCGATCCGCCCCGACAATACGCCTCGTTGCCGAGCGTCCACAGCCTGCCGGCCGAATGGCTGGACGCAACGGACTAGCCGGCCGCGGACGGGCACTGCTGGACAAGCCAGCAGTGCCACCCGCCGTTGCCACGTCCCTCCCCTCTCGGGCCACGACAAGGGCTCCGCGCGGCCACCCGCATTGACCGCCGGCACGTGGTTCCGTATAACGAGGGATTACCTGGGCCAACCGAACCGCAAAGAGGAGTTGATCCGTGTCGATGAGCGAGCGAAAACGCGAATTGCGGCGCCGGCGTCACCGCAAGAAGAAGCTGATGCAGTGGGCGAACCGGCTGAAAAAGGCCACGGTTTCTGAAAAAGCCGCGATTTGCGAGAAGATCCGCAAACTTACCCCAGGGGCCGAGACGATCATCGCCGCTTGGGGGATCGGGGACCGGTAGGCTACGGCACCTGGGTCCGGCCGACCAGCGAGATGGCCCGCCACTCGACCACCGCTTTCTCGTCGGGCGAGGACTGGATCAGGTCGATCGCCACCTCGCGCCCGTGGTACTCGGCCAGCGAGAAGACCAACGGGGGGAACTCGGGCGACTGGCGCACCGGCACTTCGAAGGATCCCAGCGGCTTGCCGTCCACACGCACCTCGAGCTTGCTGCCGGGTACGTTGGGTGGCCGGCACACGCAGACCATCAGGCGGTCCCGGTACGGCCGAGGCGTCAGCTTGCCGGAAACCCGCACCGGCCCCGGGGCCGCGGATACCGCCAAACGGTAACCGCGGGGCTGCGCGCCGTATTCGTCCCACAGGGTCACCAGGCGAACCGTGGGCGAATCGGCCGAGGTAACGGTCCAGTTTTGCCAGCATGGGATCATGCGCGGGCCGCGGCGGAGCAGTTCGTCGGGCAGTTTCTCCGGGTCCAACTCGACAAGCGGTTCGAGCCAGTCGAAGGCGTCGCGCACGTCCAGGGGATCGGCTCCAGGGGGAGAGTTCTTAGGGGCCGCATCGACTTGTAGGATAAGCCGGTTGGGCGGCTTCCGCGGGTCGAAGGCCAGACGCCCCGTGTCGGCCACCTCGGCCGAACCCACCATCACCCCGCTGGTATAGAGAGGCTGCGCGGCCGTGGGATCGGTCAGCACCCGGGCTTGGACACATCCGCCGTTACCCGCCAATTGATCCAACCCGAGCCTCGTGCAAAACGCCCGCACACATGCCGGCAGGGGGAATTCCAGCTCGCACGAGGCATGGACGCCGATCCCCCACGGATAGCCTATGCCGCCGCACTCCAGAATCGTCCCTTCGCAGTTGCGGTCGGCTTGCCATCGCCACGTGCCGCCCAGGTCGGAATGTTGTCGGCAGCGGTTCGGTTCGATCCGCGAGAGCGGCACCTCGTGAGGCGCGAAGTATTGGCGCACCCGGATACTGTCGTGCCCAAGCCACAAGGCGTCCAGACTCCAGGCAGGGTGAACGAGGTGATGCCAGCTTGACGACTTGTCGGCCGGGCCATGAACGGCGGCCTGAAACCGCTCGGTCGTGCTCGTTACTCGCATTCCCCATCCTGTCTCCAGACGCACCAGCCTGGCGCCTGGCTCGGGGGCCAGCGCGGCTAATTGTTCGAAATACGCTTCCCACGGGTCCGTGGCGGCCAGGTGCAGTTCGGCGATCTCTCCGAAAGGAACCTCGCGGATCCCGTCCTCGCGGAGCAATCGGACCGACGAATCGGCAAAGCGCAATGCGCGAAAATCGAGCTGCCGACCGTCGGCGAAGAACAGGGTTCGCGGCCGGTATTCGTCGGCGACGGGCTCCCAGACGATCCGCCGGACCCAGGCGGTCGTCACCCGCACCGAGGGCCGCGTGGCCGCGTCGGGGGTATCGACCCGCTGTTGGGGCACGACCAGCAGGTGAGGGGCGAGCCGTTCGCGCGGCGATTCCTGGCCATCGCGGAATCCCACCACGCGGCCCGGCAAGCAATCGCCCCCGACGAACTCCACCCAGGACTCGGGCGGGACCAGCGCGACCGAGTTATCGACCAGCCAGCGGACGGGGTTCGCGGGGTCGAACAGGTCTCGCCCCGCCAGTTTCGGCGACGACTTGGTCTCGTGCCACGGGGCCAGGGAGCTGCCCGTCGCGCGCGTCCCATCCACCCACTGGGCCACATACCGGAACTCCGGCAATACCGGCTCGCGCACGAGTTCTGCATAACGGGTGATTTCCCGGTCGGTGGGCAACCGCATGGCCGCGTCGAGGTAGATCGCGTACAGGTGTTCGCGCGTGCCGCGCGAAAAGGCATCGAGACTGGGTTGACGCCGGGCACGAAGCTCGTCGGCGTACAGGTTCATCACCAGCGTGTTGACCGGATCGAACGTCGACTGGCCCTCGCGGCGACCCGCGGGCCGGCCCGCGGGCGGCCGCATGATCGAGTCCGGTTCCCGCGTGTGGACCGCCCCCAGCCAATGCCCCAGTTCGTGGACCAACAGCTCCAGTTGCGCGGTTTCGGTCAAGGTCTTGGTCGCGCTGGGCACCAGCACGTGCCCGCAAAGCGGCTCCCGACCTCGCTCCAGCGGACGGAGATATTCGGGCATCCGGTAGTTGGGTCCGGCCAATCCGATGGCCAGCCAACCCGGCTCGGGATGGACTTTCTCGCGGAACTCCTCCAACAGCCGTCGTGGATCGGACTTCGGTTTCGTGGCCTTCCAGATTCCCACCTCCACGACTTCAAACCGCACTCCGCAGTACAGTTCGATGAACTGCGACGCGGCGGCGACCTGCCGGCGGAGTTGGCGCTGCCAGGTCCGTTCGTCGTCGGCCTGGTCCTCCTCGGCGACGAGTTTTACGGGAACCACGACCGCTGATGGCGGTCCTGCCGGACGCGCCTGCGCCACGGACGGCGGGATGCCCGCAATCCCGAAATCCATCGGCCGCAGCTTTATCGCGTCGCGGTCGGCTACGAACTCGTGGATCGTGTTCGGCGCCAGCGTCTCGTGGACGGTGGACCCGCCCGACGCGAAGCGGATCTCCACCCGGTCGGGTACTGGCACCGGAATCAGCCGGGCGGGCGCCAAGGAGAACTGCTCCTGGGGTTTCCAGCCGCCGTCGAGGGTGAACCGCACGGTCTTGTCGCTTCGGTTGCCGACGACCACCACGGCCGCCTCGAGCGAAGCGGCCGACAACAAAACCGCCAACCACGAGATCGCGAGCACTCGCACGCCGATGATTCGCATGAAGCACCCTCTCTGCACTGGGCCACTCCTCCTTGTCCCATTGTGAGATACCGACGCCTTGCCGGTCAATCGGTTTCCCCGGCAGCATCCGGCCACCTGGTCCACCCCAACCCCGCGGGCCGGACGGGGCGCGAGCGATTCGGCAGGCGACTTACCGGGCGGTGCCCGTCACGACGCTGAACTCGTCGAAGAACGCCTCTTCGTTGCAGATTCCCTTCGGCCCGCCGTAGGCCACGCGAACCACCAGGCCCACCGTCTTGCCGGCGTAGGGCGTCAAATCCGTGTCGATCGTGCGCCAGTTCTTGGCGTCCGGGGGCGTGCCGGCCTCGACCACCTGCTCCGCCAACCAATGGAGGTCCTTGCCGTCCCAGACCCCGCACTGCACGACGAAGTCGCTCTTGCCCGGCGCTTCATACGGGTCGCCGGAAACGACCAGCCGCAGTTTCGACGGTACGCCGGCCGGCAAGGCAACCTTGCGCAGCAGGAAACACGGCGACGCGGCGTCTTCGGCGTGGACCGCCACGATCCCCTGCTTGCCGGGGTTTGGGTTGCCGGGATGTCCGCCTTCGGGCTTGGGCTGGTCGATCCAAAACGGATGGGTGTCGGGAAAGGCGTTGTGAATCGACACCCGCGCCACGTCGCCGCGATGGGTAAAGGTATTCTCCAACTGAGGATCGACCGGGAGCTTCTCGAACATCGCGCCGATCTCGGCGGCCTTCAGGGCCGGGCGGCCCATGAAGCGCCCCCGCTCGGAAACCGGGGGCAGGGCTGCATGCCGATAGCCGCCCGGCTCGGTCTGATACCAGTAATGCACCGTGGCGTAATCGACCCAGCAGCCGCCCCGGGCCGCTGCCGCGGCCCAGTCCGGGTTGGCCGTGAAGAACCGCTCCTGGCTCCAGTTGATGTGCCAGCGGAGCGATTTCTTGAAGCGGATCGGCTGATGGTCGTGAAAGCGGTAGATCGAAAGGCGGCACGGCGGCTCCGGCTTGACGTGCGTGATGCCCGCCCGAAGGCCGGCAAACGTCCGCTGGAATCCCCAACTGAAGGTGAAGGAATCCTCGGTTCCCAGGTAGTCGAGCCGCCGCGCCTGGCCGTCGATGTCGACCTCGTTGTTGCCTTCCATCACGACGTTGAAGCCGCGGAACATCGGTTCGTCGGTCTCGATGCTGAATTGCCGCCCGAGAAGATGCCCGCTCCCCTCGACCTCGAACAGCATCTCGTCCGACGTCTTCGTGAGCTGGAAACGCTTGCGCTGGTACGTGGCGTGGAAGTAGCCGTACTCTTTGCTCCACGCGGGCAGCCGCTCCCACTCGACGTAGCTGTAGTTCATCAGGTCGCGGTCGGTGTCGTTGCGCAGGACCATGCGCGCACGCGACTCGAACGGCATGGGAAAGTAGGCGTTGTAGCTCCACGGCGCGCATTCGATGAACCTCGACGAGAAATCCGCGGCCCGGCCGTTGCAGCCGTCGCCGAAGAAATCGGCAAGAGGGCACTGCACGGCCGGCTCCCGGGCGTCGTCGAACCAGATCTCCAGCACCACGCCCCGCGCGGCAAGCTCCTTGGGCTGGTGCCGCGTGACGTGGATGTGGCGGATGATGCCGGGCCCTTTCAAGTCGGCAAGCGTCATCGCCTTGCGCGCGTCGAGCGAGGGCAAGGCCGAGTAGCGGTCGTACTTCCAGCCGGCGTTTTCAAACCCGGTCTCGCGGTCGGGCCGGACGACCGCCACCTCGGGGACCTCGGCACCCGACAAGACCGCCACGGGCAACGCCAAAGCGCCAAGCACCAAGAGCCACCGGTACGAACCCATAGGAACCTCTCCAGAGTCTGGCTGCGCGGATCGAGCCCCGCGCAGTATGCCGATCCCGGAGCCCTGCCGCAAGCGGTTGTGCGCTGCGGGTTCCCGCGCTAAGCTACGTCGACTGACGTGACTTTGCGCGTGGCGCCGCGAGGCGGCACTTCGCTCGATATCGCATCGTGGACGTCTTTACACCGAACCTCGTGAGGAGAACCGATGATTCCCAAGACGATGGCGACGGGTGTCTTGTCGGCCTGCTGGCTTCTCCTTCGGGTTTGTCCGACCGTCGCGGGGGAGAACCCGATCGCCTACGCCCCCGACGTGGTCGGCGTGGAGCGGATGTTCATGATTGCCTTGCGCGTGCCGGCCGACGCGCCGCAGATCGAGGTGGCGCTGCCCGATGGCATCACGATGTTCGACCACACGCGGCCGTCGGCGAAGTCTCCGATCCGGAGGTTCTACTTCCGCGCGACCAAGCCGGCGGCCAAGGCGCCGATCCGTTTTGCCTTGCCTGCCGGTTTCGTGGAGGTGCCCTTGGAGGTCTGGTCGTTCGACGATTTGCTCCGCTTCCGGACGCTCAAGGGGGTGCAGCTTCCGCGGCGCTGGCCGCTGGGCGAGCGCTTGCCCGAGTTGAAGAAGCGGCAACTCGTCGCCACCGGCGCCGAGGCGAAGAAGCCCGGGGCCAAGGCGCGCGGCGGCTGGTTGCGCTACTCCGACGACGACATCTGGGGCATGCAGCCGGACAGCACCATTCCCCGCTGGCACTGGACGAACATCGAGCACGGTTGCCCGGTCCACGGCAAGGAGATCTACCGCAAAGAGGCGTACTATCCGTGGATCATGGACGGCGATTACCCGTGGCGGTGGAAGATCCGCTGTCCCGTGGGCGGCGAGGAGTACCCCTCGAACGACTTCGCGCGCGGCGACATGACCAGCGGCCCGTTTGCCGACGATGGGATCGGCGGCGCGTGCCTTCACGAGGGCAAGAAGTACGGGTTCATCGCCGAGCTGTGCCAGTTCTACTGCCGGCGCATGATGTCGGTCGCTCCGGACTGTGCCCGGGCCTACGTGGCCACGGGCGACCGGCGCTACGCCCACAAGGCCCTGGTGGCTTTCTGCCGGCTGGCGGCCGAGTACGCCTACCTGGCCACCATGACCCAGCACCGGCACCGCAACACGGTGGCCCAGGTCGAGCGGTTCGGGCAGGGCCGGTTCGACGAGGGGCCGTGCCTGGCGCGCAGCGGCTTTACGACCTATTGCATCGAGCAGCCCGGCCAGTTGGCCGCCCACGCCGAGGCCTACGACCAGATCTTCCCCGTGATCGACCAGGACGCCGAGATTCTTCCCTTTCTGCGCGGCAAGGGCTTCGACCTGAAAAACCAAGAGGAGGTCCGGCGATTCATCGAAGAGAACCTCTTTGCCGTGTGGATGCAGGGGATCATGGACGGGGCCTGCGCCACGAACGAGCCGGGCGAGCAGGAGGCGATCGTGCGCGCCGCCGCCGTGTTGGACTACGCCCGGGGCACCGACTTCCTCGACTGGCTCTACGACGGCGAGGGGCGGATGCGGGTCTTCGTGACCAACGACTACTTCCGCGACGGGGCGCCCTACGAGTCGACCGGCGGGTACAACGCGGCGCACGTGGTCCACCTCACGCCGGTCGTCGACGCGATCGAACGCCTGCGCCGGCTCCGGCCGGACGTGTACACCGAGTCGCGCTATCCGCCGCTCGGCAAGAGCCGGCGCTACCGGCAGATCTTCGACTTCTGCATGGACACGGTGACGATCGACCGGAGCTTTCCGCAGATCGGCGACGGCGGAAGCTGGCCCGCGTACCGCAAGCGGCCGCGAATCGCCTGGCACGACGCCGAGACGAGTTCGTTCGAGCACGCCTGGCGGCTGTTCCGCGACCCCAAGTTCGCCTGGGCCCTGGCGAACACGCCGGGATGGAAACCCTCGCCCGGCTTTCCCTCGACGATCGAAGAGATCCGCCGCGAGGCGTCGCGATGGCCCGACGACTGGAACGACCGCAGCTCGCTCCACGACGGCTACGGCATCGCCATCCTGCGCGGCGGCCTGGGCGACCAGAAGCGCGCGCTGTGGATGATGTACGGGCGCGCGCGGAGCCACACTCAGGACGACCTTATGGAGATCGGCCTGGACGGCTTCCAGGGGACGCTCTTGTCGCACATGGGCTACCCGCGGAACTGGGGCTACTGGGAGCACTCGTGGACCAGCCACCACGTCGCCCGG
>JANLFZ010000180.1:9769-11354 GCA_024653385.1 Thermoguttaceae bacterium
TGACCGCCCAGGCCCAGTTGCACGCCGAGGCCGGAGCGGCGCGGGTCTTCGAGGCCCGCGCCCAAGCCATGTCCGACCGCGTGGCCGAAGGTCGGGGCTACGACCTGCCCGCCGACCAATGGCAACGCCGGCTGGTGGCCCTGGTCGATCTGGCGCCCGACCGCTTCTACTGCCTCGACTTCTATCGCATCTCGGGCGGCCGGGAGCACTGGTGGTGTTTCCACGGCCAGGAGGGCGAGTTCACGACCCAAGGGCTCGCCCTGGCCAGGCAGCCCGGCACCCTGGCCGGACCCGACGTGCCTTACGGCGACCCGAAGTGGCTCCGCGCGAACGGCTGTACCCTGGGCACGTACGGTTGGGCCGGGCCGATGTTCGCGTTCGCTCATCTCGACAACGTCCACCGCGCCGAACCGGCCGGCCCCTGGTCGGCCGACTGGAAGCTCGCAAGCGGCAACGGGCTGCACCTGCGCCTGACGGTCCTCAACGCCGACGGCTCGCAGGTGAACGTCTGCGACGGACGCTCGCCCGCCGGAGGCCCGTACGAGATGAAGTGGATCATGCTCCGCCACCAGGCCCCGGCGCCGGCCCGGACCCAAGTGGTGAGCCTGCTGGAGCCGCACTTCGGCTCGCCGTCGATTCGGCAGGCGCGTGGGCTCGCGCTTTCCGGGAACGACGAGCAAGGCTTCGCCGCCGTGGGCTGCGAAATCCAGACCGCCGACGCGACCGACTCGGTGCTGGTGTCGGCCGATCCCTCGGTCTTGCGCAGCGCCGAGGGCGGGTTTCAGTTTGCCGGCCGCTTCGGGTTCTGGCGCGAGAGGCAGGGAGTCCCGGTGGCCGTCTCACTGGTCGGCGGCACGCGGCTGGCCAAGGGACGGTTCGGCATCGCGCTGGAGAGCCCCGAGTACCGGGGCAAGATCGTCCAGGTCGATCGCCCCGGCGGCGCGATCACGATTTCGCCGGCGCCCCTTGACCCTGCCGCCCTGGTCGGCGCCCAGATCTTCATCATCAACTCGGACCGGCGGATTGCCGCCAAGGTGCTCCACGCCGAGCCCGTCGCGGGCGGCGTGCGATTGCGGCTGAACGACGACCCGCGCATCGGCATGGGCCGATGCACCGGAGTGGCCGACTTCCGCATCCGCACCGACACGCCCTTCTCGCTCCAGGGATACCGCTATTACCACGGGGCCCGGGTGACGAATGCGGCCGGCACGGCCGAGTACCGCATCCTCGACGCGCGCAGCAAGCAAGCGGTCTTTCTCGATGCCAAGGCCCATCCGGAAGCCAAGAGCGAGCGCCTCGCGCGCGAGTTTCCCGCCGGCTCGTGGTTCGAGATCCACGACTACGGCGTGGGCGACGAAGTGGTCTGGCCGCACACGGTGAGCCTGACGCGGGAGTCGTCGGGGCGGTACCGCGTCCACTCGCCCGTGCCGGCAAACATCGTCCTGCCGGAGTGACGTGCGGCCCAAGACCAAGCCAACACGGGACGATAAGGCGGGCACGTTCTAGGGCCCCCAACGGGCCGAACGACGAGCCAAGGGCCTGTAAAACAATAAGTTGGGCAAACATGAGAGAGCAAGGAAGCGCA
>JANLFZ010000181.1:0-5650 GCA_024653385.1 Thermoguttaceae bacterium
TGCGCTTCCTTGCTCTCTCATGTTTGCCCAACTTATTGTTTTACAGGCCCTAACCTGTGGCGTTGGCTCTCACCCCGTCTTGGCCATCCGCAGCACCTGGAGAGTCCGAGCGGGTAGCGTCCATCGCGTTGCTGGGGCTACCGTCGTTTCACCGGACGGCACGAAGGGCTCGGCGGTCTCGATCTCCGCAGCGTTGCGGCCGTAGTTCGCCACCGCCAGGTGAAGATCGCGGTTGGCGAAGGCCGACGCGACGACGTCCTTCGGAAGCGGCCGGGCGAAAAGGTCCGATTGCCCGATCTCTATCCACGCCCAAGTGCCCTCTTCGACCAGCGGACGGTAGCGGGCCAGCCACCGGGCGTGCGTGGGCCGGGCCTCCGGACGGCTGGGCACCGAATCCCAGCCGCCGTAGGTGTACGGGCCGTTCGGGTGGGCCTGGTAGTGTTTCCACGCCTCGCGGCACCGCCGCACCCAGAAGTCCTGCTCGCCGCCCGGGTACGACACGCCGGGGATCATCCCCCGCTCGCCCGTAAACGGACGGCCCGCTTGGAGCATCGGAAACTGGAGATAGGGGATCGCGTGCAGGTAGGGCTCGTCGTCGGTTTCGACCTTGGCGAAGGTCATGTCGATGCAGGGGACGACATACGGCGGGTAGTCCTTCACCGCTTCGCGCAGGGCGTCGGCGTTGCCGACCCCCTCGCCGACCCAAAGGTAGTCGTACACCCGCAGGCCGGCGGTCTTCGGCTGATCGGCGGCGTCGACGTGCAGCTTGAGCACGCCGCCGCGGCGTTTCACCTCGGCGTAGACCAGGGCCAAGAGGTCGGCGAAGGCCCCGTCGTGCTGGGCGGTCTCTTCGAAGGCCACGATCTCGTCCTTGGCCGGCGCGTGGATCCGCTTGCGGGCGTTCGACACGTACCCGCCGTCGAGGTAGATGCCGTCGGCGCCGTAGTCGTCGAGGATCCGCAGCAGCCGGGGCAAGACGTACGCCCGCCAGCCGGGACTTGCCGGCGAGCAGCGGGCCATGTTCCAGTAGCCCACCACGAGGTTGTCGCCCTCGCGCGACCACTCCTGGCGGAAATCCGGGTCGGTGCGCTGGAGGAAGCAGGGCGAGGCGTAGGGCAGGATCTTCATCCCCCGGCGATGGACCATCTCGACGAACCGCCGGAAGCCCGCCGGGTTCAACGCGGTGTACTTGTCGCCGCCGAAGAGGCGCAGCGAGTCGTTCCACTCGTCGAACACCTGGATCAACTGGATGCCGTGCTCCTTCAGGCGATCCAGCTCGCGCTCGTCGTACTCGCCGGGGTCCCAGGGCTTGCGGCAAGGGTACTCGCCGAGGTTGTAGCAGCACTGGGCCGGCAGGTAGTTGGCCACGAGGTGCTTCCGGAGGCACGTGCGGATGCCCCGCCGGCACCGCGCGATGTTCTCTAGCCGCCGCCGATGGTCTTCCGCGGTGTAGGTCCGCAAGATAGGCGGGGCCGCGGAGGCCGAGGGCGGGCTGGGCGAAGCGGCCTCGCCGGGCGCCGCCGAGAGAATCGCGCCTCCAATCGCCCCTTCGATCCCCGTTGTGAGAAACCGGCGTCGGTCCATGGCGTGTCTCCTCGTGTTCTTGTCCGCTGGCAGTGTACCCGCTCGCAAGCGGGCCGGGTGGCACGGCCAAAGCAACGCGATGGCCGTGGTTCGGTGCCAGCGGTCACGCGATTCACTGGGGTTCGGTGCATGTCGCCCAACCGGTGCTCGTGCGCCGCCCCGATCGTCGCCGGCCCTACACTCAGGGCGTGTCGCCCGGTGTGACGGTGAACTCGTACTGGCCGGCGAGAACCTCGTACACGACCGCGCCGGGTTCCGTGCGGAGGAACTTGACGCCCGGCGACTGGTCCGCGGGGCGGCCTCCTTCGGTCACGTGTTTCGGATGGGCCGCGGGCAGATAGAGCGTGGCCGAGGTGTTGGCGGGGATCGTCAGGCGGTACGTCCCCTTGCCGGCCTCGGTCTTCCACTGCGAGGCGACCAGGCCGTGCAGCGAACGGTAGCTGGCCTTGACCCACGTGAGGCCCGCTCCGGGCTGCGGCCGGAGCACCAGACGCTGGTAGCCGGGTCCGTCGGTATCGATGCCCGCGACGCTTTGGAACATCCACCGGGCGACCGCGCCGAACGAATAGTGGGCGAACGAGTTCATGCCCGGGTCTTGGAAACCGCGCTCGGCCGTCCAGCCGTCCCAACGCTCCCAGATGCTCGTGGCCCCGTGCCTGATCGAGTAGCCCCACGAGGGATACGTCTCGTTCAGCAGGAGCCGGTAGGCTGTCTCGTGGTTGCCGGTCTGGGCCAAGACCGGCATGAGCATGCTCGTGCCGATGAAGCCCGTGGTCAGGTGCCCCTGGTGCGCCTGGATGTCGTCGACGAGGTGTTTGGCCGCCATCGGCCGCTTCTCTTCGGGCAAGAGGTCGAAATACAGGGCCATGACGTAGCAGGTCTGGGTGTTCCCCTTGATGCGGCCGTCGGGTGCGACGTAGGCCTTGTTGAACGCGGCCTTGATCTGGTCGAACAGGTCGCGGTACTTCTTCGCCTCGTCGTCGCGGCCGAGGACTTCGGCGGCCTGGGCCGTCAGCTTCGTGCTGTAGGCGAAGAACGCGGTGGCGATCACGTCCTTGGGCGTATCGGCTCCGACCGAGAGCCAGTCGCCGTAGCCGTAGGCCGCGCGCAAGAGGCCCTTGCTGTTTTGCCGATAGAACTCGACCAGCCGGGCCATCATGTCGTAATGGTTCTCGAGAACCCGCCGGTCGTTGTAGACCCAATAGATGGTCCAGGGGCAGATCGTGCCGGCGTCGGCCCAGGCGGGCGTGCCGGCTCCGAGGCCCAATACGTCGGGGGCCACGTCGGTGACGGCCCCACCGCGCTGGGCGTCTTCGAGATCGACCAGCCACTTGGTGAAGAACGAGGCCACGTCGGCGTTGTAGGTGGCCGCGCGGATGAAGACCTCGGCATCGCCGGTCCAGCCCAGCCGCTCGTCGCGCTGGGGGCAGTCGGTGGGGATCGAGATGAAGTTCGCCCGCTGCGTCCACACGATGTTGCGGTAAAGCCGGTTGACCATCGGGCTGGAGCACTCGAACGAGCCGACCAGCGGCGTGGCCGAGTTCAGCGCCACGCCGGTGACCGCGTCCGGACCGGGCGTGCCCGGGTAGCCCGTCAGCTCGATGTACTGGAACCCATGGAACGTGAACCGCGGCTGCCAGACCTCTTCGCCCTGGCCCTTGAGGATGTACGTATCGGTCGCGCGGGCCGTGCGGAGGTTCGTCGTGTAGAGGCTGCCGTCGGGATTGAGCCGCTCGGCAAATCGCATGACGACCTTCGTTCCGGCCGGGCCGCGGACCTTCAGTCGCGCGACCCCGGCGAAGTTCTGGCCCATGTCGAGGATGAACACCCCGGGCTTGTGCTCGGTAATCTTTACCGGCTTGAGATAGCCCGTCTCGCGGACCGGCACGCCGCGCGCGGGTTCCAAGGCGGCCTTGATTTTCTCGGTTACGGCGACCGGTTTCCAGGCCGAGTCGTCGAAGCCCGCCGAGTCCCAGCCAGGCATTTCCTTGCGCGCGTCGTAGGTCTCGCCCGCGAGGAACTCGCCTTCGAGGTACGGTCCCCAGGCGGTCTTCCACGAGCCGTCGGAGACGATCATCTGAAGCGTGCCGTCCTGGGCTTCCAGCTCGAGCTGGACGAACACGCGGGGGTCGGTGCCGTAGTGAAAGCGTTCGCTCTTCCAGCCGATGGCGCCCGAGTACCATCCGGCGGCCAGCACCGCGCCGATGGCGTTGGGACCTTCGCGGACCAGATCGGTCACGTCGTAGGTATTCAGATAGACCCGCTTCTTATAGTCGGTCCAGCCGGGGGTGAAGTAGTCGCAACCCACGGGCTTGCCGTTGATCGACAGCCGGTAGTCGCCCAGGGCGCTGGCGTAGAGCGTGGCCCGGCGGAAGGGCTTGGCCTGAAACTCCTTGCGCACCAGCGGGCAACCGAGCACGTCCATGGGCTTGACCTCGATCGGCCCCCAAGGCTTCTCGCCCATCTTGGCGATCACGATGGCCGGCTTCCAGGCCGAGTCGTCGAACGCCGCCTGGTTCCAATCGGCCACGGCGCGATCCGACGATCTCCAGGTGGCGTCGATCGTCTGGATCAGCGGCGGTCCTTGCTCGAAGTCGACGACAAGTTTGCCCGCCAGGCCAGCCGGGCCTTCGGTGGCGTTCGTGGCCGCGACGGCCATCACGTTCTTGCCCGGACGAAGGTGATTGGTGATCTCGGCCACCTGGGGCGCGTTGTGGCCCGCGCCTTGGCCGGCCGGAATGCCGTTGACCACGAGGTCGAACCGATCGTCGGCCGTCAGGAGAAGCCTCGCTCGGACGATCTTGCGCCCCTCGGGCACGTTGACCGTGCCGCGGAAAAACCGCTGGCCCTTGGGGGCCGATTCGCGCGGGTTGCCCTTGGCCTCGGCGTGCCAGACCCACGCGCAGCCGTCCAGCGTGATCGGCTGGCCCTTGCCCGGGTAGATCATCGGGCCATCGATGCCGATCCACTGGGCCTTGGCATCCTCGGGCTTCAAGAGCCCCATCGACCACAGGGCGGGCTGGCTCCACGGCGTGGGTTTTCCTTCGGCATCCCACAGGCGCACCTTCCAATGGCACCGCATGCGCGACGCAAGCGCCTTGCCCTGATAGACCACCTGCGACGACTGGTTCGAGGCCACCCGGCCGCTATCCCAGAGATCGCCGAGTCCGGCCGCCAGCTTCTCGGGCGTGCTGGCGACGAGGACCTGATAGGCCGACTGCCTGGCGCCGCGGCGGGCGTCGCGCATTTCCCACGACAGCCGCGGTCGGGACTCGCCGATCCCCAAGGGGTTCTCGAGGTACTCGCACCGCAGGTACTCGGCTCGGGCGGGACTCTCGGCCGAGGCGTCGGACGAAAGGGCAAGGACAACGATCATCGAGAGGGCTGCTTGCATGGGTTCCTCAAGCGTCGTGCAATAGTTGGGGAAAGCACTCCCACCGCGTGCCACTCTTTGCCCGCTGCCGGCCATCGAGACGATCGAAAGCCTCGCGGACGTTCCGAATCATCCACGCGACGGGCGTTTTTCTCGGTGCCGCATCCAAAGGACGCCGGCAATGAAGTACACGAGGGTCAACAGCGGCAGGTGTTCCTTGAATCGCGCCAGCGGCATCCACCCTTGGAACACGGCCCAGGCGAAGGCCAGCGACAGCACCAGCGACGCCACCGCCACCAAAAGCGAAAGGGTGTATACGAGCCGGCTCCAGGCCCGCGATTTCTCCCACAAGTAAAGCCACACAATCATGGCGACGAAGAATGCCGGTTGGGCGTAGGTCAATACCTGGCGGAAGCTGGAAACTTGCTCGCGGGACGCATCGAGCACCTCGGGGGTAACGACCACCGACGCTCCCACCCAGGGCGCCAGCGACACCAGGGCGACCAACCCCGAGGCGTAGAGCAGGATTCTCTCGAACCCCGACAGCGGCGTCCCGCCCACCGCGGCGGGCGCCGACGGGGGCGGCACCGCGTGGACTGCCTCGACCAACTCGGGCGCCGGCTTGAGCGCCCCGCCGATCGGCGCGAGTACCAGGTACGCCAGCGTCGTGATGATCCCCGTGTGGATCATCAC
>JANLFZ010000181.1:5660-11342 GCA_024653385.1 Thermoguttaceae bacterium
CCGACCAGCCAAGCCAGAAGTGCCGGCCAATTGATGAGCTGGCCCTTGCGCGTGCTCCAGTATTGCGTCCAGCCGAACAGGGGGAAAAGCCAGTGCTCGGCCACCACGATCGCGCCGACCGGCGCAAGCAAGATTCCATAGATCGCGACGAATCCCAGGAGGTGGCGAAACACGAACGGCGAGCAGGCGATGGCCGTGGTGACTGCCCCGGCCAACAACGTGACGACCCACCGGGGCCAGCCCGGGGTGATGACCTGAAGGGCCAGTCCCGCGCGGTACAGCGTCGGGTTGGCCGTGGTCCAACCCGCCAAGACCACGGCCAAGGCCCCCATCGCGCCGAGGGCCTGGAACGCCACCTCGCCGCTGTCGAGTCCGGTCAGCGGCCGGTCGAGCATCGCCACGCCGGCCACGGCCGCGCCCATCACGCCCGCGCAAATCCACGCCAAGTAATGCCCCAAGTACATCCCGAATGCCGAATAGAGCCCGTAGCTGGCTCGCCGGGCGTAGCGGAACAGGGCCATGTCGGAAAGGCCCAAATGCATGGCCAGATTACAGACCCAGGCGAAGGCCACGATGTGCCAGAAGCCGATCACGTCTTCCCGCCGCGCCAAGTAGGTGCGAAACGGCGGGACGGGAACCAGGGTGCCCTCGGGCCGTTGCCACAAGACGGCGCCGTCGACGGCCGAGGGCGACCCGTACCGGACCGCCACGGGTCGCGCGATGCCGGCGCCCGAGACGACGATCGTGTTGTCCTGAATCGTGGCGTTAGCCGGCGTGAACTTCTCTTGCCCCCGGTCCCCGCCCGAGATGAAAAACGGACCGGCCTCCTTGCCCTCGGCGGTGATCAGCTTCCCTTGGCCGGGGTCGAACCGGATCACGACCTGGTCTGCCTGGATTTCGACCGACTCGTAGGGCGGCGGTCCGCTCCACACGCTGGTATTGGCCGTGTGCCAGAAGCCCGCGAAGCTCCCCACGTGGCCCAGGCTCGGCAAGAGCACGATCGCCCCCGATATGAACATGAGAAACATCCACGGCGAGCAGACCGAGGCGAACTGGGCCAATCGCTTGAACCCCAGAATCGCCAGGGTCACCACGACCGCCCCGACGCCGATCACGATGGGGTAGAACCACGGGTCGCTGGCCAGCCAGCCCACTTGCGGCTCGACGCCGAACGGAATGCGGATCGCCGAGGCAGCCACTGTGATCATGCAGCCGGCCAGAATGCAATAGAGCACCGCGTTGAGCACGTTGTAGACGACCATCACCGCCGGCCCGGCGATCTTGCGCAGATACCAGTAGAGCGTCAGGCGGGTCTTGACGGCGATCGGGGCGCAGACGAGCGTCCACGAAAGGACGGCCAGGAGGTTCCCCAGCACCAGGCCCACGAGAATGTCGTACGCGCTGGCCCCCCACGTGACGAACAGGGCGCCGATGACGAACTCGGTCGCGGCGACGTGCTCGCCCGCAAAGCTGCCGGCAAAGTACCCGCCGGGCTGTAGCCGGTCCTCGCCAACCGGCTGCCGTTCGAATTCGTTGAGCTGGTCGAGTCGCTCGAAGACGCTCTTTGCCTCAGTGGCCGTCATCACCGATTCTCCCGGAGACTTCGAGGCAGGTGGCGACCCCGCTTTGCGGCGGGCCGATGGATCGCCGGCGCCGCGCTAGCGCCGGCTGGTCACCTCGCGCTCGTAGGCGCGGACTTCGTCGAGCCAGGACAGGCCCGGCGGCACGTCTTGGTGGAGGCAATGATAATCCCAAACCGCGCCCCAGGGAAGCGACTTGGCGGCCTCGACCGTGGCCAGGCGGCTGGTGTAGTTTCCCTCGATTTCGCACTGGCGGAGCCGGGCCGTCGGCTCGAGCAGGGCGATCAGCAGGGCCTTGAGCATCGCCCTCGTGCCGATCACCCAGGCGGCCACGCGGTGGATGCTCGCGTCGAAGAAGTCCAATCCGATGTGGACCCGGCCCAGGAAATCGCCGCGCACGATCTCCTCGGCGATCGCCCGGAGATCGTCGGTCAGCAGCACCACGTGGTCGCTGTCCCAGCGGATGCCGCGGCTGACATGGAGCAGGATCTCGTCGAGGTACAGGAGGACCGACGAGATCTTGTCGGCGATCGTCTCGGTGGGGTGGAAGTGCCCCGCGTCGAGGCAGAGCAGCTTCTGGTTGCGCACCGCGTAGGCCAGGTAGAACTCGTGCGAGCCGACCACGTACGTCTCCGACCCGATGCCGAAGAGCTTGCTCTCGACCGCGTCGAGGTTGTACGAGGGGTCGATGGGCTGAGCGAACATCTCGTCGAGCGAGCGGCGCAGGAGTTCGCGGGGGCCCTTGCGGTCGATCGTGACGTCTTTCATCCCGTCGGGGATCCAGACGTTCGTCACGCAGGGCGTGCCGAGCTGCCGGCCGATGGCCTCGCCCACCTTCCGGCACGCGATGCCGTGTTCGACCCAGAAGCGACGGATGCCCTCGTCGCGGTGCGAAAGAGTGAACCCATCGGCGGCCTTGGGATGGGAGAAGAACGTGGGGTTGAAATCCATGCCGATGCCCAACTCCTTGGCCCAGTCGATCCAGCGCTGGAAGTGGGCCGGCTGGATCGCGTTGCGGTCGGCCGGCTTTCCCCCCGTCTCCTGGTACATGGCGTGAAGGTTCAGCCGGTGCTTGCCGGGAATCAGACGGAAGGCCTGCTCGAGGTCGCGCCGGAGTTCGTCGGGGGTTCGGGCCTTGCCGGGATAGTTCCCGGTGGCCATGATGCCACCCCCCGAAAGCCCTCCCTCGGACTCGAACCCGCCCACGTCGTCCCCTTGCCAGCAATGCATCGAGATGGCGATCCGGCGGAGCCGTTCGAGGGCGTGCTCGGTATCCACGCCGAACTCGGCATAGCGCTCTTTGGCAATGCGGTATCCGTTTTCGATCGTTGCCGTATTCAACGGGATTCCTCCTCACCAAGAACCAAGACCGAACCGGCCAAGAGAATTGGCAGTCGCATCGGAATCGAGCGATTCCTGATTGTGCCCAGAATGCGATCGTCTTGCCAGGGGCCCCCCAGTCGCCCCCCCAACCGGCCGGAGGGCTTGCGCAGCCGGGCAATTGCTCGACAGTAGCTCGGCCGGGCGATTAAGATGAGGAGGATGAAGTCGCTCGTGAAATGGTTCCTGGTCCTCGGGGTGCTCGGCACCGGAGGAGCGCTGGCGTATTCCCCCATCTACACGTGGTGGAAGACCCGCACCGCACCGCAGTTCCGCACGGCCCCGGTCGTGCGCGGGGACATCGTCTCGGTGATCAACGCCACGGGGACCGTCAACCCGGTGCTCAGCGTGCGGGTCGGGTCGTTCGTCTCGGGGCCCGTGGCGCGGCTCCATGTGGATTTCAACAGCCGCGTGAAGAAGGACGGCCTCTTGGTCGAGATCGAGCCGGACATCTACGAGGCCATCCAGGCCAGGGACGAGGCATCGCTCGAACTCGCCAAGGCGGAGGTCGGCCGCGTGCAGGCCCTCTTGGAGCAGGCCAAGAACGACGAAAAACGCGCGGAGCGTCTGCGCGCGAAGAACCCCGACTACCTTTCCGATTCCGAAATGGACAAGCTCCATTTCAATCGGGTATCGCTGGAGGCCCAGCTTCGGGTGGCCAAGGCCCAGGTGCTCCAGGCCGAGGCCAGCCTCCGCAACTCGAAGAAGAACCTGAACTACACCAAGATCAAGTCGCCGGTCGACGGGGTGGTGATCGACCGGAAGATCGACGAGGGGCAAACGCTGGTCGCCCAGTTCCAGGTGCCCGATCTGTTCGTCGTCGCGCCGGATCTGGAGAAAGAAATCCATGTATATGCCTCGGTCGATGAGGCCGACGTCGGGCTGATCCGCGAGGCCCAGCGGCGAAACGAACCGGTCTACTTCACCGTCGACGCCTACCCGGACGATCTGTTCGAGGGACGGATCCACCAGATCCGCATGAACTCGACCGTGAAAGAGAACGTGGTGACGTACAACGTGGTCGTTTCGACGTCCAACCCCGATCTCAAACTGCTGCCGGGCATGACCGCCAAGCTGTCGTTTCAAGTGGCCAAGCGTCCGGGGGTGCTCAAGGTGCCCAACGCCGCGTTGCGATTCTACCCGAAGCCGCCGATGGTCCGCGACGAGGACAAGAAACTGCTCGAGGCGACCGAGGAGGAGACCACGGAGTCGGCGTCGGGCGACAAGAGCGCCGACGCGCGCTCGGCCGTGCAGCGGATCCTCGACCGCAAGACGAGCAACCGGCGCCATGTGTGGGTGCTCGAGGGCGAGCGTCTGCGCGCGATCGAAGTGGTCGTCGGGCTGAGCGACCACAAGCACACCGAGGTGGTCTCGGGCGACGTCGAGGAGGGCATGGAGTTGGTCACCAGCGTGAAATGACGCGATGATCCGTGCGCCAGTGTCCACCCGCCACCGCCTGCCGTCATGCCGCACCCCACGCGCCAGGAGGCTGCCGTGAACGCGCTACTTACGCTTCGCGTGGCCCTGCGGGCCTTGAGCAAGAACAAGATGCGGGCCGGGTTGACCGTCCTGGGCGTGGTCATCGGCGTGGCCGCCGTCACCACCCTCGTGTCGCTCGGCCAAAGCGCCAGCGCGCTGGTGCAAAGCGAGATCCAGGGGGTCGGCCCGAACGTGATCATCATCCATCCGGGTAGCGGGCAACAAGGCGGCGTGCGTGGCGGCCGCGGAAGCATGCCGACCTTGACCTCCGACGACGCCGAAGCCCTGGTTCGCGAGTGCCCCTCGCTCATCGCCGTCTCGCCGTTGGTCGGCGCCCGCGCCCAGGTGATCTACGGCAACACGAACTGGAGCCCCAAGGACATCCTCGGCGTGACGATGGATTTCCTCGTCGTGCGCAACTGGGAACTTCGCGCCGGCGGGTTCTTCACGGAACGCGACGTCAGCGCCGCGGCCAAGGTGTGTGTCATCGGCCAGACGATCGTCGAGAAGCTCTTTCAGACGACGAACCCCCTCGGGCAGCAGGTCCGCATCAAGAACATCCCGTTCCGCGTCATCGGCATCCTCGAGGCCAAGGGCGCCAACCTCGTCGGCGAAGACCAGGACGACATCGTGCTGGTGCCCTACACCACGGCGCGGAGCCGCCTGCGCGGCTCGATGTTCGACAAGGTCGATGTGATCCTCGCGTCGGCGAAGTCCGCGACGCTCATGGAGCAGGCCGGTCACGAGATCCGCCAGTTGCTCATGGAACGCCACGACATCCGGCGGGGCGAGCCCCCCGACTTCGAGGTCCACACCACCATGGAAATCGCCAAGATGCTGTCGATGGTCATGGGCACGATGACGGCCCTTTTGTCGGCCATCGCGGGCATTTCGCTCTTGGTGGGAGGCGTGGGCATCATGAACATCATGCTCGTCTCGGTGACCGAGCGGACCCGCGAGATCGGTATTCGCATGGCCGTCGGCGCGCGGCAGCGCGATATCCGCCGCCAGTTTCTCGTCGAGGCCGTGGTGCTGTCGATGCTCGGCGGCATCGTCGGCCTGGGACTGGGCACCGGGGCCTCGATGGGGGTCACGGCGGTCATCAACACGCTGACGACGGGCACGAAGTGGCCCATGCTCGTCTCGTTCAAGGCGGCGGCCCTGGCCATCGGCTTTGCCGCCGTGGTGGGCGTGATCTTCGGCTACTACCCCGCGCGCCGCGCCAGCCGCCTCGACCCGATCG
>JANLFZ010000182.1:0-8520 GCA_024653385.1 Thermoguttaceae bacterium
GTCGCTTGGCCGGCCGGCGAGCGACAGGAAGCGTTGGAGAAACGACTCCATCAAACCGAACTGGCGCAAGGCGACCGCCAGCGGTTCGTCCGAATCGCCCAGCGGGCAGGCGCGGCGATGGAGTTCCACGGCGATTCGGCCGCCCGTGGCCGCGTTGCGCAGTTGGTGGGCCATCCCCGCCCCGATCTTCCCCAGGGTGTGCAGGCGCTCGGCACGCCGGATCTCGACATCGTACCGGCCAAGCCATTCGGCCATCCGGTTGATCGAATCGGCCAGGTCGCGAAGCTCATCATCGCGCTGGGGGAGCGAGGCCGGCCGGAAATCGCCGCCGGCAATCGCCGCCGTGCGGCGGACCAGCGCGTGGATGGGTTGGACGAAGCGCCGGGACAAGAGCACCGTGGTCACGGCCGCCGCCACCGCGGCGATCGCGCCGGTCACCACCGCCGGATAGGTGGCCTGCTGGACCTGCGCCGACCACCGGTCCTCGGGATACAGGATGCACAGCGTCCCCGACGATCCCTCCGACGCCCAGTTCCGCCGCAAGGGAATTCGTTGGGCCAGATACTGGCGGCCGGCCAGCGACACCGAGTGCTTCGCCCCGTCGCCCGCCGAAGGCTGGCGCAAGGGCAGCGCGCCGAGTTGCCGAACGTCGTCGGCGCCGAGCCGAAAGGTGCTCTCGTCCACGGCCCCGTCCTCGCGGAGCGTGACCAACTCCGCGCCCGACAAACCGGCCACCTGGGTGAGCACGCTGCCGGTCAGCGGGTACTTGGCCTCGGTCAGCGTCGAGGCGATCCGGTGCAGGCCGCTTTCCTGATCGGCCCGGGTCCTCTGCGCCGCCCAGTAGGCCGTGGTCCCGCTGGCCAGCACGATCGCCAACAGCACGATCAAGAGCATCGGAAGCAGAAGCTGAACTTGGATCGGCCAACGCATACCGCTCACCGCGCAAATGTCGCGCTACTCGACAGCAATGTCGATCCGATCGACATTGCCTCATTCTATCATCGTGCGATCTTGGCACACAACTATGGGTCCGGAAAGACCTTGGGGTTTGCCAAGGCCGGTTTCCTCATGAAGGCGCATACCTTGCATGGAGACGATGCAGACACGGCGCGACAGACTCGCCCCGCTGGTCCGGGGGGAAGCTCGTTCCCCGGTCCTCCTTCAGACCTCGGTTCGTTGGCTGGATAGCACTCAGGAGATCACGAACGGATGAGCCACTACGCACGGCTTTCTCGCGGCAGGAACCGTCGGCCGCGGGGGTTTACCCTGGTTGAGCTTCTGGTGGTCATTGCCATCATCGGAGTGCTCATGGGTCTGTTGCTTCCGGCGGTACAAGCGGCGCGCGAGGCGGCACGGCGGGCGCAGTGTCTGAACCACCTGAAGCAACTCGGGCTGGCGCTGCACCACTACGCGGCGGCCCACTCGACGTTTCCGCCGAGCTTCTGCTTGCGGCCGGGCGCCACCCTGGGAACGAACAATGGGTCGTGGTCGGTTCACGGCCGCATCTTGCCGTATCTCGAACAGGGCAACGCCTACCGCCGCGTGCGGCTCGACGTGCCCTGGGATGCCCAGGTCGGCACGGGCGTGCCGACCATGCGCACGCCAACGTACGTGTGCCCCAGCGAGGTGAACGACCGGGTGCGCGTCGACGCCAGCGGAAACCCCTACACCTACCCGCACACCTACGGTTTCAACTTCGGCACCTGGCTGGTGTACCAGCCTGCCACGGGGCAAGGCGGCGACGGGGTGTTCTTTCCGAACAGCCAGGTCACGACCGCCGCGATCGTCGACGGAACGAGCAACACGCTTGGTGCGGCCGAAGTCCGTGCGTTCACCTCGTACTTCCGCAACACGGCCGATCCCGGCCCCACGGCGCCTTCCTCCCCTGCTGCCCTGGCCGCCTTCGCGCCGGGCGCCGACTTCAAGCTCGGGCCGAACACGAACCAGAACACGGGCCACACCGAGTGGGCCGACGGCCGGGTACACCACAGCGGCATCACCACGGCGTTCACGCCGAACACCCGCGTCAGCTACCTGCACACCGACGGGCGGACGTACGACGTCGACTACAACTCGCAGCAAGAAGGCCGCAGCGCCACCCAGCCGACGTACGCCGCGGTCACGGCGCGCAGCTACCATCCCGGCATCGTCAATGTCGTCTTCATGGACGGTTCAGCCCGCCCGCTGAGCGAGACCATCGACCTGGCCACCTGGCGCGCCCTGGGCACGCGTGCCGGCGGAGAGGTCGCGACCGGCGCGGTTCCGTAACCCGAACCGGTGGTTGGCGCCGCGTCGGCCCCGCACGCGGTCATGGCAGGCGGGGGTCAGACGCCCGCGGTCTGCTGGTAGGTTCGGGCCTGGTGCAAGAAGGCCTCGAGTCGCGTGTCGAGCGTGGGGTCCTGCTGGCCGTCGTAACTGATCGCCAGCGTCGGCAGATTGCCCAAGGCGTCGGCCATGGCCTTCATCACGCCCGAGACGATCGTCGAGGGCATGCAGGAGAACGGGCCCACGTTGACCACGCCGTGGCACCCGTGGCGTGCCAACTCGATCATCTTGCCCACCGAGAGGATCGATTCGCCCTGGAACGAGCGGTGGAGGTAGGGCTCGGCCAGGTCGAGGACCTCCTCGATCGGCGGTTCGTGGAACTTGCCGAGGATCGGCTCGAACGGCACGCTCAGCCGGCGGTGGATGCGGCGCATCACCCGGTCCTTGATGATCCCCGTGAGCCAGGCGCGGATCCGCCAGTCGCGCCGGGCTTCCAGCTTCCGGACCCAGTTCGTGTAGTACATCCACTCGGAGAACCCGGCCAGCACGCATTGGGCCCCGAACTGCTCCAAGCGGACGACCAGGTTGTTATTGGCCAGCGGGTGGTGCCGCACGTAGATCTCGCCGACGATGCCGACGCGCGGCCGAGGGCGCGACCGGTCGGTCGGCACGGCCAAGAGATCGCAAGCCGCCCGGCGAAGCTCCTCGGCGAGGGACTCGGTCGACGGGGCCGTCTCGAGGAATCCAGCCAGCCGGTCGCGCCATCGGCTGTAGACCTCGTCGGTGCGTCCCGGCTCGGTCTCGTAGGGACGGACGGCCAACAGCGCGTTGGTCAACAACTCGAACGCGCAACCGCCGCGCCAGGCCAACAGCAGCGTGTCGCCGCCGAACTGCGTACACTCGTCATAGAACTCGGCGTCCTGCGAGACCGCCACGACCGGCACCTCGCGAAGGCCCAAGTCGTTGAGAATCAGCTTGTGCATGCAGTGGTACTGGCCGAAGCGGCAGGGGCCGGAGCCGCCGGGCATGAAGAACGCCTCGCCGTGGGGGTCGAAGTCGGGCCGCTTGGTCGCGCGGATCATGTCGCCGGCCGTGATGATGCACGGCAGGCACTCCTTGCCGCTGGTGTACCGTCGCCCCAGCTCGATGCTCTCGGCGTCGCCCAAGGGCAGGACTTCGGCCGGTTGCCCCAACGCGCGGAAGGCCGCGCGCAGGGCATAGCTGACATCGCCCATGTAGGGAACGTGCAAGAGCGGTTTGCGGCCGTGGGCCGGGCAAGGCGGGTCGAGCGGCTCGGCCGGCGGAAGGGTCGCCTCGCCGGCGCCGCGGAGGCTCTCCAAGAAGGCCTCCAGGCGCGTGACCACGCCCGCGTCGGCCGAGTGCTCGTCGATTTCCAAGACCAGCGACGGCTTGGGCGCCATGATCCGCTTGAAATAGTTGATCAAGAACGAGTCGGGCCCGCAACTGAAATTCGACAGGTACACGGCGTACAATCGCCGGTCGTCGCGGATGATTCTTCCGGCGCGGAGAATCCGCTGGCCGTACTTCCAGTACATGCCGGCAAAGACGCGGTCGTTGGCATCGGCGCGGACGCGCAGGTCGAGAAAATCCATCGGGATGGCCAGCACGCCGAGCTTGCGCAGCTTGCCGGGCACATCGAGGTTCACGCCGGCATCGCAGCCGTTGTACGGTCGGCTGACGAGCACCATCGCCCGCTGGTTCGTCCCTAGGCCGGCCAACACCTCGCGTCCCCGCGCGCGGCAAGCCTCTTCGAACTCCAGTTGGGCTTGCCAGGCCTTGGCGATCGCCCGGCGGAGTCGTCGCGTGCTCACCTTGAATTCGCGGCAGAGCGACTTGAGCCCGGCCAGCAGCGTCCGAGGCCCCTTCTGGAAGTGGACCGCCGGGGTGAGCATCTTCACCTTCTTGCCGAGCGCTCCGACGGCCGCGGCGATCTGGTACGGAATCGACGTGACGTACGGGCAGAGTTGGTTGAACCGCTGCGACGAGTCTTCTTGAAGCAAACTCACCACGCTCGGCAGCCCGACGTAGTCGACGCCCCGGTCGATCAGGTCCAGCACGTGCCCGTGCGCCACCTTGACCGGGAAGCACGGGGTCGAGAGCACGGCCTCGACCCCGCGTTGGATGATCGGGGCGCTGGACACCGGGCTGACGACCACGTTGAGGCCCAGGTCGCCCAAGAGCGTGCCCCAAAACGGCAGCAACTGGTAGTTGGCGAGGGCCAGGGGGATGCCGACGGTCGGCCGCCCCGGCTGCGCCTTGGCCAGATGAGCGTGTCGCACCAGGAGCCGGTGCCGCTCGGCAAACAGGTTGGGGATCTCGTCGCCGCGCCGTGCGTCCTTCTTCACGTTGTACCGGTCGCAGCGCGACCCGTGGTACAGAGGCTCGCGCCCGGCGATCGTCACCTCGTTGATCTCGCAATGGTTGCTGCACTGGTCGCAGGGGAAACTGCGGATCTCGTAGTGCAGGTTCGCCAGGTCGAAGCCGCCGAAGGTGCTTTCGGTACGGCCGTGCGCCTGCTGGAAGCGCCGGGCGAGGATCGCCGCGCCGATCGCGCCGGTCACCTCGTGGTGCGGGGGCACGGTGATCTTGCGGCCCGTCACCTTCTCGAAGGCGGCCACCACGCCGCGGTTGAAGGCGGTGCCGCCCTGGAAGAAGATGCGCTCTCCGATGCGGCGGTGCCCCACGACGCGGTTGATGTAGTTGCTGACGATCGAGTGCGACAGCCCGGCCACCAGATCGTCGGTGGCCGCCCCTTGCTGCTGGTAGCTCAAGAGGTCCGATTCCATGAATACCGTGCAGCGCTCGCCCAGGCGGATGGGACATTGGCTGTGCAACGCCAGATCGGCGAATTGGTCCTTGATGCTGATGCCCAGACGTTCGGCCTGCTCTTCGAGGAAGCTGCCCGTGCCCGCCGCGCACGCATGATTCATCTCGAAATCGACGACGACCCCGTGGTCGAGGCTGATGTACTTGCTGTCCTGGCCGCCGATCTCGAAGATCGTATCGACCTCGGGATCGATCAGGGCCGCGGCGGTGGCCTGGGCGGTGATTTCGTTGATGACCAGGTCGGCGCCGATGAACTCGCCGGTGAGGTACCGGCCCGACCCGGTCGTGGCAGCCCCGCGGATCCGCACGCGATCGCCCACTTGGCGGTGGATCTCCTTGAGGGTCTCTTGCACCGCATCCAGGGGCCGGCCCGCGGTCATCCGATAGATCTTGGCCAGGACGCGGTTCTCCGCGTCGATCACCGCGATCTTGGTGCTGATCGAGCCCACGTCGAGGCCCAGGTAGGCATCGATCGGCTTGCCGCCTTGGGCAGCGACGAGGGCGGCCAGGTCGGGCAACTCGGCGCGAGGATGGCCGTTCGAGGGCGGCGCCAGCGGACTGAGGCGGTGCCCGATGAGCCGTTTCTCATGGAGATGACGCCGCAAGGGTTCGAGGTCGATGCCAGCCCGGCCGGGCGCTGGGGACGAGCCGCCCATCTGCGCGGCGGGCGAGGCGTGGGCTTTGCCGCGGCCATGCTCCTGCAAGCTTACCAACACCGCGCCGAGGGCGCCGGTCACCGCGTGGCACTCCGGGACGATGAGTTCCCCCTCGCCCAACTCGAAGACCTCGCGAATGGCCCGCACCACCCCCGCATTGGCGGCCACTCCGCCGCAGAAGGCGATGGGCCTGGCGAGATCCTGGCCGCGACCCAGGTTGCTCTTGAGGTTCCGCGCCAGCCCGAAGCACAGCCCGGCAATGATCTCATGCACGGGCGTGGCCTGCTGCTGCAAGTGGATCATGTCGCTCTTGGCAAAGACGCTACAGCGTCCCGCCACGCGCGGGGGAGCGACGCTGAGCAACGCAAGCCGGCTGAACTCCTCAATGGCCACGCCGAGTCGCGAGGCCTGCTGGTCCAAGAAACTGCCGGTGCCCGCCGCGCAATTGGTGTTCATCGCGAAGTCGACCATCGCGCGCTGGTCGCCCGGGTCGTGCGGCAGGAAGATCAGCTTGCTATCCTGCCCACCCATCTCGATGAGCGTCTTGGCCTCGGGGTGAAGGTGGCGGATGGCTGTGGCCTGGCAGATCACTTCGTTGACGAACGGCACACCCAACAAGTCGCAGATCAGCCGGCCGGCAGAGCCCGTGCCCGCTGCCCAGAACACCTGACCTCCCCGCGCCTGGAGGGTACGTTCCAGGACCGCCAGCGCGGTCTCGACCGGCCGCCCGTTCGTGCGGGTATAGGATTGCTCGAGGAGTCTCCCCGACGAGTCCGTCACCACCAGCTTGAAGGCAACGGAACCTGCATCGAATCCGATCGCCAAGTCGCCCTCCGTGCCGATTGGCCCGGGTGCGGACGGATGGTTCATCGGCTGACCCTCAGTGCTTTGAGACATGGCTTATGATCACCGCATGATAGCCCGATACGCCTTGCTAGGGAAGCAGCCCCCCTCCGGTGGACGCTGCCGCCGCTCCGCCGGTAGTGGGCAGGCCTTGTAGCCGATGGAACCCGCAGTGGCTTGGCGGGCCGGCATCCCTGGAGACCACCACGCCCAAGCGGCCTGTCCGCCGGCAAACCACCCGCCATGATACGGCCGGGCCTTGCCGCGGACAAATCGGCATCCTGACAGTTGATGGCGAAATAAGGTATGATTCCGTGGCAGTTGGCCTTCCTCCGGCGGGCGATTGCCGGAAAAGGCCGGTGGACTCTCGTCATTTCCACCCCAACCCGGGAATCGGCACGTGAAGACCCTGCAAGCCTTCAGCAGTCTGGTGGGCACCGTGGTCTCGTTGGTGATTCTGGCTGTGCTCGCCGGTGCCGCGTGGTTGGGGTATCACACGTTTTACACCCGGCATTCGTTGGAGCGCGATCTGGAGGCCAAACAGAAGGAAATCGTCGCCTTAAGCCAGGAGCTGGACGCCAAGCGGCGCGAGATCACCCGGCTGGAGACGGCCATGCGATTACTCAAGGTGGACCGTCGCGTGGCCTATCTGGACGTGCTCCGGCAGGCCGGCTCGGCCAAGGATGGCACGTTGACGACGACCTTTCGTTTTACCGAGGTCACGCCCGAGGGTAAGCCGCTCCACGAGAACCGCGAGTTCACCGTCCACGGCGACATGGTTCACGTGGATGCGTTGGTCGTGAAGTTCGACGACAAGAGCATCGAGGAAGGCGATCCGCTTCGGTCCACGTCGCTTTGCTTGTTCAAGCGGATCTACGGCGACAAGCAGCGGCCCGACGAGGCGTTCGTCATCGACCGCGAGGGGGCCCAGCCGGCGGCCTACCGCGGCGGCAAGGAGGCCTCGGAGTTCGAGCGGCAGATCTGGGCCCAGTTCTGGGATTACGCCAACGACGCCGAGAAGCAGTCGAAGGCGGGGATTCGCGCGGCGCACGGCCAGGGCGTGTTTCAGAAGATGGTGCCCGGCAAGCGCTATCGCGTGCAACTGAGGGCCTCGGACGGACTCTCGATCGTGCCCGAGGACCTGCCCGCGAAATCCGCCGGGCCGGCGTTCTAGAGCGTCTCGGGGTGGCGTGGCCGATCCGGAAGGCGTTTACCGGGGTGGACGGTTGCGCGGACTTCCCAGATGCCCTATTCTCTCCAAGCGCGTCGCGGATTGGGCCGCATTTTCGGAACGCTTTGCCTTTCTTACTCAACTGTTCCGGCCGGCGCGTCCGATATTATCGTCACGACCGCGATGTACGGACCGTCGGACTCGGACAGTCCGCACAGGGACTACCTTCAGCGCATCGAAGTGGGTGAAACCATGTCGCTCAAACGCACCGGATCATGGCTGGCAACGTGGGTGCTCGTCGTCGCGGCGGCATCACTCGCTGCGGCCCAAACCCCGCCGGGACACGCCATCGGGGATTTTCAGTTGTTTTCCTCCGGCGAGCAAGCCAGCCTCGGCGGCGGCCCTCGCGCGAACCAGGGGCTGTTCTTCACGTACAACGGCCTGTACTGGACGATCTCGGCGCCCGACACGGCCACCCTGGGCGTGCCGGCAGGTCCGGAGAACGCGCGGGTGGTGTATTGGGGTCCCGGTGACGAATCCAGCGCCACGCAAGGCAGCTCGATGAACACGGGGTTCATCACGTCGACCTGGAGTGGCGGCCACGAGATCTCCGTCGGCTGGGTCCGCGAGCACCACGGGCTGATGTTCACCTACCAGGACCTGCACGGCGTGACGCAGGAAGAGACCAAGGAGTTTGTCCACGTCTACTTCGACGACCGCGTCTGGGGCGCCGGCGGG
>JANLFZ010000182.1:8530-11304 GCA_024653385.1 Thermoguttaceae bacterium
GTACCGGCACCTGGAAGGCGACGTCGATTCGCTGTTGATCTCGCAAGAGATCGAAAGCCTGCCGGTCGTCTACGATTCCGTCACCCTGCGGAACAACTCGAAGTACAAGTCGGTGGCGCTGTCGTACCTGTATCGCCAGCACCCGATGATGGGCGGCGGCATGTTCGAGTGGATCGTCGGGGCACGCTGGCTCCAGTTCAAGGAGCGGTTCGACGTGGACGCGATCGGCGGGATTCTCGACGAAACGCACATCATGACCTGGGCCGACAACGAAATCATCGGTCCGGAGGTGGGCTTGCGGTGGTTCCGCCGCAGCAATCGTTGGACCCTGTCGGTGCAGGGCAGCTTTGTGGCGGGCACGAACCTCCAGGCGGTGCGGCAGAAGGGGATCGTCGGGACGGCCTTGGGCAACGCCCAGCAGAGCCAGCCGCAGTATTTCCTGCCGCTTGCGATGCGGGCCCAAAGCAACGACGATGTCGAGCACATGACCGAGTTCAGCCCGGTGGTCGATCTCAAGATCGAACTCAAGTGGCAGGCCACCCGGGCCCTGGCCTTCAACGTGGGCTGGAACGGGATGTGGATGGACAACATCGCCCGGCCCACCGGCATGGTGAACTATGAACTCGGCGAGACGTACGTCCTGGGAATCCTGGCCGACAAGAATGAACAAGATGTGTTCTTGAACGGGCTGCGGGCGGGCATCGAGTTCAATCGCTGAGCCGGCAAGGCGAGAGTCTCTGCGCCGGGCTTCCGGGTCACCTGCCTCCTGCCTGGAAGCCCCGCCTCCGCAGATCAGCGTAAGGTATGTCCCAGGGGGACGGTCGAGCGGCGGGCCGGAAGTTCTGGCCCGCCGCCATGCATTTCTTGGCCATCCCGGGACTCTGGCGCGCTAGCTCTGCTTTTGCAGCCGCAGCTTCCGGAGTTCTCGCAACTCGGCGCCGAGGCGATGCCTCAAGGGGCTTTCGGGCCGCAACTCCTCAAGCAGTGCCTCCGCCTTGGCAAACAACGCTTCGTTCAGTTCACCGTGGCGAAACAGCGCCCGCCAACTTCGAGCGATCTCTTTTTCGGTGAGCAACCTGGACCCTTTGCCAAAAGACCCCAACGAAGCCCATCGGACCGGGCCGGACGGCGGTCGGGGCCCGCCCAACCGGTCCCTCCTACCATTTCTACCTTCCCGCCGCCTCGAAGGCAACCGGGGATTCCATCCGGCGCAACTCCGCCACCATCGCGTCGATCGTCGCCCGGATCTGCGCCTCGGTGTGCAGCGACGTGATGAAAAACCGCAACCGCGCGGCCTGTTCCTCCACGGCCGGATGGACGATCGGCTGGACATTGATCCCCCGGGCGAACAGGGCGCGGGACAGTTGGAGCGACCGAATGGAATTGCCCAAGATGATCGGAACCACGGCCGAACCTTGGCTCCGGCCCGTGTTCAGCCCGTGCTGCCGAGCCAGCTCGAGAAACAAGGCCGATCGCTGGTGAAGCGTTTCGACCCGCTGCGGCTCGGCAGCGAGCAACCGGCACGACGCCAACGCGGCCGCCGTCGCGGGGGGCGACAGCCCCACGCTGTAGACGAATCCCGGAGCGGTGTACTTCAAGTACTCGACCAGCTCGTGGCAGCCGCCGATGTATCCGCCGCAGCTTCCGAACGACTTGCTCAAGGTGCCCATCCAGATATCCACGTCCCGGCGGTCGACCTGGTAGTGTTCCCCAATACCGCGACCGGTCGGACCGATGACGCCCATCGAGTGGGCTTCGTCGATCATCAAGAGGGCCTTGTGTCGCTTCTTCACCTCGATGAACCGCGGGAGATCGGGGATATCGCCGTCCATGCTGTAGACGCCCTCGATCACGATCAGCACGCGACGGTATTCGTGGCGGTACTGCTTTAGGAGCCGGTCGGCCGCCTGCCAATCGTTGTGCGGGAAGGGCCGCCGCCGGGCGCCCGAGAGAATGCACCCCTGCACGATACTATTGTGCGAGAGGGCATCATGGAGGATCAAATCGCCCGGGCCGAACAAATGCCCGATCACCGTCTCGTTCGTGGCGTGCCCGCCCACGAAGACGACCACATCCTCGACGCCGATGAATCGGGCCAGGGCCGTTTCCAACTCGCGGTGGAGGTCCTTCTCGCCCGAGACGAGCCGGCTGGCCGAGACGCTGGTGCCGTACTTGGCCACCGCCTCCTGAACCGCCTTGACCACCACGGGGTCGCCCGACATGCCCACATAGTTGTAACTCGAGAAATTGATGATCTCGCGGCCGCCGATGATGGTTCGGTCGTTGGTGAGCCCTTCGTGGACCGTGAAGAACGGATTGCCCAACTCGGACTTCTCGAGCATGTCGAGGTTCTCGCGGAGCTTGACATACTCGGGGAACCGGCGGATCTGATAGTGTTCTGGCGGGATGTCGGCGCCTGGCGGTGCGGCCTGCCTCGCGCGGGGCTCCGACCCCATGTACTTCTGCACGGCCTCGACGACCTGGCGACAGGTTTCCAGTTCCGGGAGGATCTCCTCCGGGAAACGGCCGCCGAACCGCTCTTCCAACGAGGCCAGGATCTCCATCCGCTCGAGCGAATCCAGGCCGATCTCGGTGATCGGATCATCCAGAGTCAGGCCGTCGGCCCGGTCGCGGGCGACGAGGCGCACCTGCTCGAGCACCAATGCGGCGACCCGTTCAAAGGCAGCCTGCGCGTCGCCGGGGGCGACGGCAGCGCCCGTCTTGGCGGCGGCGCCGTTGCCTTGCGGTCCGGCGCCCGCCGGGGCAACCGGCGC
>JANLFZ010000183.1:0-3456 GCA_024653385.1 Thermoguttaceae bacterium
CGCGCCGCCCGACCAGGCGCGATGCGCGGCGTACCCCCCGATCGCGGCCGCCAGCACGATCGCGGCGGAGACCCCGACAGCCCAATTCGCCCAGCGGATCCGCTCGGGCCGTCGCGCGACGGCGGTCCGCGGTGCGGCCGGTTTCGGAGTCGCCTGTTCGGGCGGACCGGCAAAAGGCACGGCGACGGGCTTCTCGGGACGCCGCAGCGGCACGGGCGGGGCGTCGAGGCGGGCGGCCTCGGCGAACAACGCCGCCGTGGCCTCGGCCACGGCGTAGGCCCGCGCCAGATCCGGATCGGCCTCGATCCGCCCGCGCAGCGCGGCTGCCTCGTCCTCGGCGAGCAGCCCGTAGATCAGTTCCAAGAGCCGCTGGCGTGTTTCCGGATCAACACTCATCGCTCAACGCTCATCGCTGGTGGTTCGTCGCCCGGCGGCGGTCTGTTCGAGGGCCATGCGAAGCTTCTCCAGGGCCAGGCGCATGCGCGTCTTCGCCGTGCCCACGGGAATGTCGATCGATGTGGCGATCTCTTCGTAGGTCATCTGCGCATTCTGGCGAAGCAAGAACACCTCTTGTTCCTCGGCACGGAGGTCCCGAAGCGCCCGCTGAATCATGGCCAGCCGCTCCCGGCGGTCGAGGTCTTCGTGAGGCGGCACCTGGGGCGCGGCAGCCATGTCATCCTCCGGCAGGGGTCTGCGGCGCCGGCGCCATGCGGTCGCCCGCATGTCCCGGCCCACGTTCAACGCGACGCGAAACACCCACGCCCGAAGGTCCTCGATCTCGCCCAGGCCCTCGCGGCGTCGCCAGCATTTGACAAAGGCCTCCTGGAATGCGTCGCGGGCATCCTCGGCATTGCCGGTCAGGTAGTACAGCATGCCGAGCAACTCACTCTGGTGGCGGGTGAAGGTGCCTTCCAGGGAATCCTCGGGCCGGGGGGTATCCGAGCAAGACGACTGCCGAGGAAGCTGCGACGGATTCATGTTCCCGACTATATCGACGAGGCACGCTCGACAATCGTTCTGGCATCGGGCGCGAAAAGGACAAGACGCCCGCGGTTGCGATGGGCCGTTACCCCGAACCTATCCGAATCCGCGGCCCGGGGCAAGCGGGCGTCGGGTGGGGCACGGCGGGTCGAAGGAGCATCGGTCGAACTCGACGGCGGCCGCGCCTTGCCGCCCCGCGGCGCCATCGGCTAGGATAGCGCCACGGAACCCGTCGCCGGAGGATCTCGCCGTGTCAAAACCCACCGATTGCCGTCTTGTTCAGGTGACCTCGGAGACCGAGCGGTTCGCCTACCGCTGTCCCATGAAGTTCGGCGGCCGCGTGGTGACCGACGTGGTGCTTCTGCACGTGACGGTGGATGTCGAGACCCGAGACCACCGCCGGGGCCGCGGCTACGGCTCGATGCCGATGGGCAACGCCTGGGCATGGCCCAGCCAGGTCGTGCCCGGCGAGGCGACCCTCGCGGCCATGATCGCGTTGGGCAAGCGGCTGGCACAGGACGCCAACGAGTACCGAGGCGTCGGCCACCCGTTGGAGTTGACCCACGAATTGTCGCAGACGTACTCGGCCGCGGCCGACGCGGTGGTGCGCGAGGCCCGGCTGGCGGAGCCCATGCCCCGGTTGGCGCAGCTTGTGGCCGCCAGCCCCCTGGAGGCGGCCATTCACGACGCCTACGGCAAGGCGCTGGGCCAGAACTCGTACAACCTGCTCGGCCCCGAGTTCGTCAATTCCGACATCGCCCGATACCTAGGCGACGATTTCACCGGCGAGTACCTCGACGGGTACACGCTGCGCCAACCGAAGCGGACGATGCCGCTGTATCATCTCATCGGCGCGCTCGATCCGTTGACCGACGGCGACATCCGCGTGCGCATCGACGACGGCCTTCCGGAAACGCTTCCCGAGTGGATCCTCGCCAACGGGTTGACCCACCTGAAGATCAAGCTCAACGGGGACGATCTGGCGTGGGACGTGGACCGCGTGGTGTCGATCGAGCGCGTGGCGTCGGAGGCGCAGCGCCGGCGCGGCTGTTCGACCTGGTTCTACTCGGCCGACTTCAACGAGAAATGCCAAAACGTCGAGTACGTCCTCGAGTTTCTCCACAAGGTCGGCGAGCGGTCGCCGGGCGCCTTGCGCCGACTCCAATACATCGAGCAGCCGACGCACCGCGATTTGCGAGCGAATCCCGAGAACAAAATGCACGCGGCGGCCAGCCTCAAGCCGGTCGTCATCGACGAGTCGCTCGTCGATTTCGAAAGTCTGCTGTTGAGCCGCGAGTTGGGCTACTCGGGCGTGGCGCTGAAGGCATGCAAGGGGCACAGCGAGGCGCTCTTGATGGGCGCGGCGGCCCAAAAATACGGCATGTTCCTGTGCGTCCAGGACCTGACCTGCCCGGGGTTCTCGTTCCTCCATTCGGCGTCGCTGTCGGCGCGGATTCCCACGGTGGCGGCGATCGAAGGCAACGCCCGCCAGTACTGCCCGGCTGCCAACCGCGGCTGGGCCGAACGCTTTCCCTCGATGTTCCGCGTGCCGACGGCACGCTGGGCACCTGGGCATTGGACGGACCGGGCCTGGGGTTCTGAGCCGTCTGGCCGGCGCGGCAGACTGCGGTCGTGAAGGGGACCGTCCCCCGTGAGCGGTCACGTCAACGGTTCATCGAGCGGGCCAGCTCGACCGCCAACGGCACGAAAAAGACCAACGGCGCCCAAGCCGCCGCGGCGGGGCTGACCACCGAGATCGCCCCCAAGTGCTGAAAGGCCATCACCACCAGCATGAAAACCGAGACCACCGCGCCGCACAGCCCCAACGCGGCGAACACGTTCCGGTTGCTGCGACCCAACGCCAGCGGCAGACCGAGGAACAAGAGCGTGATGTCGAGCGCGGGCTGGACGATTCGAGCATGAATGGCCACGCGCACGTTCGCGCCGAAGCCGAGGCTCGGGTTGTGCAGGCCGCGGATCAACTCCGCCGTCGACGAGAACTCGCGCCACGCCTGGGGATTGGTCAACTGCTCGAAACTCACCTCGCTGACGATGAAGCACTGGTCCGGTTGAAGCCAGTCGGGCGCGTCGCGCGGCGTGACAATGACCTGCCGGCCATCGATCGCAAGGGACGGCTTGCGCGCCAGGTCCTTCGGCTGTTCCACCCCGACCAACAGATATCCCCCCGGCACCCCGTCTTTCGGGGGTCTGTAGAAGGCCTCCCGGGCATCGATCTGCCGGGCGTAGTAGTCCAGATCGGAGGGTAGGCGGAAGCTCGGGGCGTCGATCCGTTGCTGCGCGGCATAGGATGCCTTGCCGCGGATGAGAATGTCGGTCTGCTGGTCGTACTGGGGGGAGAACTCCCGGGCGGCATTGCCCGACAGGTCCTGGGGCTTTCGAGCCATCTCACTGCGGAACCGCGGGATGACCAGTTCCCGGTTCAGGCCCGCGCCGCCGCGATGATCGTCGTCGGCG
>JANLFZ010000183.1:3466-11294 GCA_024653385.1 Thermoguttaceae bacterium
CGACGATCATCGCGGCGGCCGCGATCACGGGAACGAGCACGCGGACCTTCGACACGCCCGCCGCCAACAGCGCGACCAGCTCGTTGTGCCGCTGAATCCAGGCCACGGTGAACATCGCCGACGTGAGGGTGAGCAAGCCGACGGTCCGGTCGAAGAACCAGATCGCCCGAAACCCATAGTGGACGGCCATCACATGAAACAGGCCGCTGAGCCGGTCCGCGCAGCGGAGGAAGCTCTCGAGGTTCGTGAAGGCGTCGAAGACGATGTAAAGGCCGGTCAGACTCAGGTAGCAGATCAGGAAGGTGTGGAGGAACTGGCGGAGCAGGTAGCGGTCGATAATCCACATCCGTGCGCCTCGGACGGGTCGCTGGTCGTGCCGTAACCGTTCACGGAGACTGTTTCAATTTTCGCGCCGAAGGAGCGCGAAAATGGGACTGTCCCCTTCCGGCGTCAAGGGGACAGGCAGCATAGGGGAACTTGCGTCTGGAAGTCAATCGCAAACCGGGTATGATGGAGCGTTGAGCCACCGGGACCACGGAGAGGCCATGTCGAGTCGGGCTTGGATCGGTCGCTGGAAGACGGCCATTGTCGCGGAGTTACAGCGGACGCTTTCGGTCTGCCGGACGACGGGTCTGGGCCTCTTGTTCCCACCGCGATGCGCCTGGTGCGACCGCGAGTTGGACCATCCGGCAGGGCCGCTCTTGTGCGACCGGTGCCAGGAGGCCCTTGGACCTCGCCAATGGCCAACTTGCCGCCGGTGCGGAGCCGAGGCTGCCGCGGGACCTCCCCTTCCTGAGGGGTGCCCCCTGTGCCTCCACACGCCTTTCCAGTTCGAGACGGTCGTGACGCTCGGCGGATATCGCGGCGAGCTGCGCCGTGCCGTCTTGGCGATGAAACGGCCGTTGAACGAACCGTTGGCCGCCGCCTTGGGGCAGCTCCTGGTGAACCGGAGGGGAAACGAGTTGAGCGCCTGGAAGTTGGACTCGGTCGTTCCGATCCCCATGTATTGGCGGCGGCGTCTGGTGCGCAAGACGAATGGCCCCGACCGATTGGCTGCCGAGTTGGGCCGCGGTTTGGGTCTGCCGGTCCTTTCGCGCGTGTTGCGCAGATGCCGCAACACGCTGCCTCAAAAGAACTTGCTGCCACGCGAGCGGTTCCGGAACGTCCGCGGGGCGTTCCGGCTGGCCGGACGAGGCGGCTTGACCGGCAGGCGGGTGGCCCTGGTCGACGACGTGATGACCACGGGGGCCACGGCCAATGAGGCCGCCCGGCTCCTCAAACAAGCTGGCGCCGCAACCGTCGTGGTGGTGGTGCTGGCACGCGCAGAAGGCGAGGATCGACGCTAGGAATCATGGACTCATTAGGAACCCCCACCGCAGTGACGACGCGGGCCAGCCATCCCTTTCGCGGCGCGGTGTTTCGCGGACTTGGGGTGGTCCTCCCCCCCCTGTTGACCATCGTGATCTTCCTTTGGATCGGTGGTACGGTCGAACACTACGTGCTGGCGCCGGTGGTGCAGGTGGCTGAGACCATTCTTGTCCGAACCAAGGCCGACATCCGCGGCGAGGACGCCTTCCCGCCCAGCCAGCGCGGCCAGGCCAAGGCGGTGCTCGATGGCGTCGAATACCAGCGTCTGGAGCGCGGCGAGTACGTGCCCAAGGCCGATTACGACCTGGTGGTCCACCGCCTCGGCGAAGAACCGGTGCCCAAGACCGGGGCACTGTTCTACGCGAAGTACTTCCGGCTGTTCTACCTGCGGCCTTATCTGGTCATCCCGACCTTCGTGTTGCTTTTCACGTTGTTGTTGTACCTGCTCGGCAAGTTCATGGCCGCGGGCATTGGCCGGTTCTTCTGGCGATTGATCGAGGGGGGCATCGAGCGGCTGCCGCTGGTGCGCAACGTGTACTCGGCCGTCAAGCAGGTGAGCGGGTTTCTGCTGAACGAGCGGGAACTGCGCGTTTCGCGGGTCGTCGCGGTCGAGTACCCTCGCCCGGGCGTCTGGGCATTGGGGTTCGTGATGGGCGAAGGCATGGCCGAGATCGAGCGTTTCGTGGGCGAGGAGTGCGTCACCGTGATGATCTGCACGTCGCCCATGCCCATGGCCGGTTTCACCATCACGATCCGGCGCAGCGAGGCCATCGACTTGAACCTGACGCTCGATCAGGCCATTCAGTTCATCGTCAGTTGCGGCGTGGTCATTCCACCGAAGCCTCTACTCTGCGGCGGCCCGCTGCGGCCGCGCTTGGCAACCCCAGGGTCCGAAGCGCCGCCGGAACCCACGATCCATCAGGAGAGTTGACGAAGACCATGTCTGCACCGATCCATATCCGCCTGGGAACCCGCGGCAGCCTCTTGGCACGGTGGCAGGCCGACTGGGTGGCGGCGCGCCTGCGCGACCTGGGTGCCGAGGTGGAGATGGTGCTCATTGCCACCAGCGGCGACCTGCGTAACGAGGGCCCCATCGGCGCCTTGGGCGACCGCGGCGTGTTCACCAAGGAGATTCAGCGGGCGCTGCGGGACGCGCGGATCGACCTGGCGGTCCACAGTCTCAAGGACTTGCCGACCGACCCGGCGCCCGGGCTGGTGCTCGCCGCGGTTCCCGAGCGGGCCCCTGCGGGCGACGCGTTGGTCTCGCGCCGCTTCGACTCGCTGGACGCCTTGCCCGGCGGCGCCGTGGTGGGCACGGGCAGTATGCGGCGCCGGGCCCAACTACTCTGCGCGCGCCCGGATCTGCATCTGCGCGACGTGCGGGGCAACGTCGATACGCGGCTCCGCAAGCTCGACCGCGGCGACTACGACGCGCTGGTACTGGCCGAGGCGGGCTTGCGCCGGCTGGGTCTCCACGAGCATATCACCCAAGTCCTGCCGCCGTCGGTGTGCCTGCCCGCCGTGGGCCAGGGAGCGCTGGGGCTCGAAACCCGCGACGACGACCCGGCGGCTAGGACTCTCGCCGCCCGGCTGGATCATCCGCCGAGCCGGGCCGCGGTCATCGCCGAGCGATCGATGCTGGCGGCCCTGGGCGGAGGATGCCTGGCCCCGATCGCCGCGTGGGGACGGCTCGAAGACGACCAATTGACTCTGACCGGCCGCGTGCTGCCGCCCGACGGCAGCGCAAAACTCGAAGCCACCTGCCGGGCCCCGCTCGACCAAGCCGAATCGTTGGGCCGGCTCGTGGCCGAAACGCTCCTGAAGCAAGGCGCCCAGGAATACCTCGATGCCGCGCGCCGCTTCCAAACCCCGGAGATCCCTCGATGACCAACTCCTGCACTCGCCGCTGGTTTCTCCGGCACGCCGCCCTCGCCGCGGGCGCGGTGGGCGTGCCCCTTCCCATCGCCTCGTCCGCCCTGGGCGGCCAGGGCAAGCCCGCCCCCAGCGAGCGGATCACGATCGGCTGCATTGGCGTGGGCGGGATGGGAACCGCGAACATGCGGGTCTTTGTCGGGCTGCCCGAGTGCCGCGTGGTCGCCGTGTGCGACACGTACGAAGACCGTCGCCGGAAGGCCAAGGAGATTGTCGACGGGCAGTACGGCGCCTCGGACTGCGCCATGTACGCCGACTTCCGCGAACTCTTGGCGCGCAAGGACATCGACGCGGTGATGATCGCTCCCCAGGACCATTGGCACGCCCTGGTGGCAACCGCGGCCGTCAAGGCCGGCAAGGACATGTACTGCGAAAAACCGCTGGGCGTGTCGGTCGAAGAGGGACGCATCATCCGCGACGCGGTCCGGGGCGCCAAGCGCGTGTTTCAGACCGGCACCTGGCAGCGGTCGCAACGCAAGTTCCAGCAGGCCTGCGAGCTGGCCCGCAACGGCTACCTGGGCAAAATCCACACGGTCGAAGTGGGGGCGCCCGGGCCGGAGTACCGCCCCAGCTACCGCGGGCCGCTCGATCCGCAACCCGTGCCCAAGGGCTTCGACTGGGAGATGTGGCGCGGGCCGGCCCCGGCCAAACCCTATAACCCCGGCCGCGTGGCCTGGCCCGACTGGTACCTCATCTGGGACTACTGCGCGGGGTTCATCACGAACTGGGGTGTCCACCACCTCGACATCGCCAACTGGGGCTGTCCGGAAATCGGCTCCGGGCCCTGCGAGGTCGAGTGCAAGGCCACCTATCGCCACGAGGGCTTCACGGATAACGTCGAGACCTGGAATGCCACGTTCCGCTACACCAGCGGGCTGACCATGCGCTTTACCGACAGCAAGCAGCAGAAGTCGGGGTGCCGGTTCGTCGGCGACCAGGGTTGGGTCCACGTGGATCGCGAGGGAATCTGGGCCGAACCCGAGTCGCTGCTGAAGCTCAAACTCAAGCCCAACGACCTGCGCCTGACCGAGGCCAAGCACCACCAGGACGACTTCCTCCAGTGCGTGCGCAGCCGCAAGGACCCGGTTTCCGACATCGACGCGGCGTACGCGGCCTCGACGTTGGGGCTCCTGGCCGACATCGCCGCACGGCTCGGCCAGAAGCTCCGCTGGGACCCCAAGGCGGGACGCTTCGTCGGCAACGACGAGGCGAACCAGCGCTTGTCGCGGCCCATGCACAACGGGTGGCGGCTCTGAGCCGATCGTCGCGGCCGTGCAGCCGGCAAGAGGCGGCTCAGTCCCGGTCTTTCAGGTCGGGATGGGGTCCGGTCGTGCCGTGTCCGTTCCGTTTGCCCAACTCGGCGCCCGAACCGTTGCGGCGGGCGTCCTGAATGCGGCGGATTTCGGCCTTCAACCGCGCCTGTTCCAACCGGTTCTGGTCGCGCAGCCGTCCATAGAACAGATTGATCGCCAGGATATCGGCCAACCCCAGCGCCGCGGCCCAGAGGAGCATCAACACCACCAGGCTCCAGTAGATGGCCCCGGCCTTGGGCCACGCGCGGGCCAGGGGGAGCCCGAACGGCAGCGCGGCGATCGCCACGCCGAACATGGCCGTGGTCTGCACGCGACGCCGGAACTGCCTCCGGCGGTACTCGATCTCGTCGCGGTCCAGGTTGCTTCGCTGGGCGGTCCGCCATGCGGCGACGTGCCACACCATGAGCCCCGCCACGGCGAGGAGCAACACGATCGAGAAGGCCAACAGGGAATAATCGAACACGCGAACCTCCGGGGGCCGCGTCCGCCGTCGCGGCGCTTCATTATGATGCCCCGATCGACCTTCCACAAGAAGCCGACACGCAGTCTGACACGCGGCAGGGCGTCACGGACCGACTCCGGCGCCCGGCGAGTGGAAGTCGTAGTTCGCCAGGTACTCGAGGACCGCCTGGTTGTCTCCCCAGACTTCGCGCATCATGCGTTCGCCCAGGTACTTGCGCACGGCGCTCTTCTGCTCGCGGTTGAGCGAGCCGGGTCCGATGATGGTCTTGAGGATGGCGTCGTCGCCGCGGACCAACGTGGTCAGCGCCCAACGCCGTGCCAGTTGGTAGACCGCCAAGCCCCTGAGCAGGGGCTTCTCGTGCTCGACCGACATGCGCAGCTCGACCAGCTTGAAATCGCCCTGCGAGGGCAGCTTGTCGGCATTGCGCGCCACGCTGGTGTAGCCGAAATCCGTGCGGAGAAGCCAGCCTTCGCTGCCCCCCTCCCAGACGGCGAACACCTTGGTCCGGTCGCAAATCAGGTAGCGATCATGCGGGATCAGACGCTCGGGCGCCACGAAGTGCCGGACCGGGGCCTCGGCCGGCGGTGCCATGGTCGAACTGGCGGATGCGTCCGGGCTTGGCTCAGGGATGGCCGCCTTGGCCTCGGCGGCGGGAATCAGCACGGGCTGGCGGCACTTGGGACACTTCCGGGTTTGGCCGGCGATTTCGTCCTTGGCGTCGAGCTTGCTGCCGCAGTTCGAGCAAATCACGCGGATCATGGGCGTTCCCTTTGTGGCACCATAACAGGGGCCCCGATGGGCGTCAATCGTCTTTCCTCCGCAAGTGGGCACCGATCAAGCCATCCCAGAGACTTGCTTGCTTTCCGGCAACGCCCGCCGCGATTCCACCTCGAAATCGCGGCGGTACGCCAGAGCCCCCCGCCGTAGCGGGGTATCGCCGATATAGGGGGAGTGATTGTGGAGGCGTCGGAGTAAGCGTAAGATGTGGGGTTTACGGAGAACGGAGAGGTTGTTTGGGATATTTGCAATCCTCTTTCCCAGACCGCGCCGATTGTCCGAAGCGATTAGCAGGGAACGTCCAGCGGGCGAGGATCCCGCGGGCGCGGGCAAGGAATGCCGTTGCAACTGCCTCGTGTGTGATCTGACCGGAGCTTGAACTGTGGCGCATCTGGATCGTCTGCCCGGCACCTTCTTCGGCCCGCCTACTCTGGTGGATCTCGTCGGTCATCGAGCGCGGTGCCAGCCCGACGATATCGCGTTCACGTTCCTGGTGGATGGCGAAAACCAGCAGGTTCACTTGACCAATGCCGAATTGGACCGGCAGGCTCGGGCGATCGGGGCATGGCTGGAGTCGCTGGACCTCGTGGGACAGCGGGCATTACTGCTATATCCGCCCGGCTTGGAGTTCGTGGCGGCGTTCTTCGGATGTCTTTACGCGGGCGTTACGGCCGTTCCCGTCTATCCCCCCCGCCGTAACCGATCGCTCGCCCGCATCCAAGCCATCGCCGACGATGCCGAGGCCCGGGTCGCGCTGACGACCGATCTGGTGGTCAAGCGCGTCGAGCCCTTGATCGACGAGACACCCCATTTGAAGGCCCTCACGTGGCTCACCACCGACCACGTGCCGCAGGGCATGGACCAGCGTTGGGAACGGCCCGACATCCACACCGACACGGTTGCGTTCCTCCAGTACACGTCGGGCTCCACGGGCACCCCGAAAGGGGTGGTGCTCAACCACGGGAACTTACTGCACAACTCGGCCCTGATCGCGTATGCGTTCGAGCACACCCGGTCGGGCACGGGCGTGTTCTGGTTGCCCAGCTATCACGACATGGGTCTGATCGGCGGGATTCTCCAGCCGCTGTACGTGGGCCGGCCGAACATCCTCATGTCGCCCGTGGCGTTTCTCCAAAAGCCCTACCGATGGCTTTCGGCCATTACGCGGTTCGGAGCCACGACCAGCGGGGGACCCAACTTCGCCTACGATCTGTGCGTGCGCAAGATCACCGACGAGCAGAAGGCGACGCTCGATCTGAGCACGTGGCAAGTCGCGTTCAATGGCGCCGAGCCGGTGCGCGAAGACACGATCGAACGTTTCTGCGAGGCGTTCGCGCCGTGTGGGTTCCGCCGCGAGGCCTTCTATCCGTGCTTCGGCATGGCCGAGGCCACGCTCATCGTTTCCGGCGGATACGTCAAGAAGCCGCCCGTGATCCGATGGTTCGATGCCGAGGCGTTGGCGCTTCACCGCGTCGTGCCTGCCGAACCCCACGCGCCGGGCGCCCGGGCCCTGGTGGGGTGCGGTGAAAACCTGCCCGACCAGAAGATCGTGATTGCCGATCCGGAAACGCGACGGCAATGCCCCCCGGATCGCGTCGGCGAGATCTGGGTCCGCGGGCCGAGCATTGCCACGGGCTACTGGAACCAACCGGAGGCCACCGAAGCCACGTTCCGCGCGCGTCTCGAAGACTCGGGCGAAGGCCCCTTCCTGCGAACCGGGGATCTCGGCTTTCTCCAGGACGGGGAACTCTTCGTTACCGGGCGAATCAAGGACCTTATCATTCTCCGGGGAGTCAACGTCTATCCCCAGGACATCGAGAAGACGGTCGAAAGCAGCCATCCGTACCTGCTGCCCAACGCCGGGGCGGCCTTCACGGTCGAATGGCAAGGACGCGAGCGGCTGGTCGTGGTGCAGGAGATCGAGCGCCGCCGCAAGGGCGACCTGTCGGAGGTGTTCAACGCGATTCGCCGGGCG
>JANLFZ010000184.1 GCA_024653385.1 Thermoguttaceae bacterium
CCGACCGCCACCGTGCATCCCAAGGTGATTGCCGTCCCCGCCGAGGCCGTGCTGACCACCGGGCGCCGCCAGTTGGTTTACGTCGAGCGCGAGCCGGGCAAGTATCAGCTTGTGGAGCCTCGACTGGGGCCGCGCGCGGGCGATTGGTATCCCGTGGTCAGCGGATTGGCGCCCGGCGACCGCGTCGTGACCCGCGGTGCCTTCCTGCTCGACTCGCAGTTTCAGATCACGGGCAAGACGAGCCTCTTGTACCCCGAGGGTTCGGCAGCCGGCGAGGCAGGACACGCCAGCCACGCCGGCCACGGCGGGTCCACCCAGACCGGATTCTCGGCCAAGGAGCGGGCCAACCTCGACAAGCTGCCGCCGGAGGACCGCGCGAAGGCCGCTGCCCAGAGGATCTGCCCGGTGACGGGCAAGAACCTCGGCTCGATGGGGCCGCCCGTGAAGCTCTCGCTCGAAGGCCGCACCGTGTACCTGTGCTGCAAGGGTTGCGAGGGCAAGGCCAAAGCGGACCCGGCCGCGGCGTTCCGCGCGATCGAGGCCGCCGGCGGCAAGGTCGATGCGCCGGCCGGGCCGACCGGGCCCTGAGCCCGCGCGGTCTGGTGGCTGCTGGAAAAACGCATTCCATCTCGCGAGGACCAAGTCATGGTCAACGCCGTTATCCGTTGGTGCCTCAACAACACGTTCTTGGTCGTGCTCGCCACGCTGGCCGTCATCGGCGGGGGGTGGTACGCCCTGCGGCGCACGCCGGTCGACGCGATTCCCGACATCGGCGAGAAGCAGGTGATCGTGGTGGCCGAATGGTCGGGACGCAGTCCGCAGGACGTCGACGACCAGGTGACCTATCCCCTGACGGTCGCGCTTCAGGGCACGCCCGGGGTGAAGGTGATCCGCGGGATGTCGGGCTTCGGGTTTTCGATGGTCTTCGTGATCTTTCGCGACGAGATCGACTACTATTGGGCTCGCAGCCGCGTGCTGGAGCGGATGAACGTGGCCCGGGCGAAGCTGCCCGCCGGCGTCGAGCCCGTGCTCGGCCCCGACGCCACCGCGCTGGGCCAGGTCTTCTGGTACACGGTCGAGGGCGAGGGCTTCGATCTGGCCGAGCTGCGCGCCACGCAAGACTGGTACATCCGCTACCACCTCAACGCGGTCGAGGGGGTCTCGGAGGTCGCCTCGGTCGGCGGCTACGTCAAGCAGTACCAGATCGACGTCGACCCGGTGAAGATGCGGGCCCACGGGGTAACGCTCCCCGAGATCACCGAGGCGGTGCGCAAGTCGAACATCGACGTGGGCGCCAAGGTCATCGAGATCAACGAGGTCGAGTTCTTCCTCCGCGGCGTCGGCTTGGTGAAGACGCCCGCGGATCTGGAAAACGTGGTGATTCGCGCCCGAGAGGGCACGCCGCTTTATGTGAAGAACGTGGCGACGGTGAGTCTCGGACCCGAATTCCGCCGCGGGGCTTTGGATAAGGAGGGCGTCGAGGCCGTCGGTGGCGTCGTGACCATGCGCTACGGCGAGAACCCGCTGGCGGTCATCGACCGCGTCAAGGAGAAGATCAAGGAGATCGAGCCCGGGCTACCCACGAAAACCCTCCCGGACGGCCGGCTGTCGAAGATTCGCATCGTGCCGTTCTACGACCGCACGGGCATCATCTACGAGACGATGGACACGCTGCGCGAGGCCCTCGTCGAAGAGGCCCTCGTGGCGGCCCTGGTGGTCGGCGTGTTCTTGCTGCACCTGCGCAGCTCGGTGGCCATTGTCGCCGCGACCCTGCCCACGTCGATCGGCGTCTCGTTCCTGGCGATGTATTTGCTGGGCGTGGACGCCAACATCATGTCGCTGGCCGGCCTGGCGATTGCGATCGGCGATGTGTGCGACATGGGCCTGATCATGACCGAGAACATCTACCGGCACATCGCCAAGAACGACGGATCGAAGACGTACTATCAGTGCGTCGAAGAGGGGGCTTGCGAGGTCGGCACGGCGATCGTCACCGCGGTGTCGAACACGATCGTTTCGTTCATTCCCGTTTTTGCCCTCCAGGACCAGGAGGGCAAGCTCTTCGGCCCCTTGGCCTACACGAAGACGTTTGCCATCACCGCCTCGGCGATCCTCGCGGTGACGGTGGTGCCGACGCTGTCGTATCACCTGCTCAAGCCGATCCGTCTGAGCCGCCGGCGCAGCCTGCTCTTGGCCGCGGCGGCCGGGGCGACGATGACCCTCGTCGCGGGATTCGCCTTCCGCGAGTTCTTCCTGCCCGAATCGGCCCCGGCCTCGCAGGGATGGCTCGTGGCGGGCGCGACCGGCGCGATCACGGCCCTGGTCCTCTACCGCATGGCCCGCGAACGCCTGGTGCCGCTGGAACAGAACGTCGTTTCGCGCGGGATTCTCGCCGTGTACGTCCCGTCGCTCCGCTGGGTGCTCCACCACAAGGCGGCCTTTCTGACGATCCCGGTCGCCTTGATGCTCTTGGGGCTGACGATCTGGTTCGGTTGGGAGCGGGTCACGTGGCCGGTCGAGGCCGCGCTGGCCAAGGCGGGCATCAACGTGAACCAGTCGAAGGGGTGGAGCTACCTGCGGCACAGGCTGCCGGGCTTGGGGCGCGAGTTCATGCCGGCCCTCGATGAAGGCTCGCTCCTGTACATGCCCTCGCTCGTGCCGGCCGGCTCGCTCTCGGCCGTCCAAAAGGTCATCTCGACCCAGGACATGGCGATCCGCACCGTGCCCGAGGTCGAAAGCGTGGTGGGCAAGCTGGGGCGGGTCGAGTCGGCCCTCGATCCGGCGCCTGTCGGCATGATCGAGACCATCATCATGCTCAAGCCCGCCGACCAGTGGCGCATGGTTCCGCAAGATCGCTTCTACCGCGGCTGGCCCGAGTGGACCAAGGGGCTCTTGCGCCGGGTGTTTCCCGACGAGCGGCGGATCACCAAGGACGAGATCCTCGACGAGCTGCGCCGCAAGACCGACATTCCCGGCGTGCTCCCCACCTGGCTCCAGCCGATCCAGACCCGGATCGTGATGCTCCAGACCGGCTTCCGCGCGATGATGGGCGTGAAGATCTACGGCGACGACCTGCGCACGATCGAGCGGATCGGATTGGAACTCGAGGGGATGCTCAAGCAGGTGCCCGGCGCGGCCGACGTGGTGGCCGACCGGATCGTGGGCAAGCCCTACATCGAGTTCCGGATCGACCGCGAGAAGATCGCCCGCTACGGCGTGAACATCCGCGACGTGCAGGACGTGATCGAGCTGGCCGTCGGCGGCGAGAACCTGACCACCACGGTCGAAGGCCGCCAGCGCTATCCGATCCGGGTCCGCTACCCGCGCGAGCTGCGCGACAACCTCGAGGAACTCGAGCGCATTCTCGTTCCCGCGGCCGACGGGGCCCACATCCCCATCACCCAAGTCGCCGAGATCCACTACGCGCTCGGTCCCCAGGAGATCAAGAGCGAAAACACGCGGCTGGTGGGTTACGTGACCCTCAACGCCCGCCAGCGCGACGAAGTGAGCGTCGTCGAGGACGCCAAGGCGATGATCGACGCCCGAATCGAAGAAGACGAGCGGCTGAAGCGCCCCGACTCCGAGCGGCTGTTCCCCGCGGGCTACAGCTACAAGTTCGCGGGCCAGTACGAGAACCAGGTGCGCGCCATGGATCGGCTCAAGCTCTTGATCCCGATTTGCCTTGTGGTCGATTTCGTCCTGTTGTATCTGGGTTTCGACCGCGGGTGGGTGGCCGTGTTGGTCTTCTCGGGGATCCTCGTGTCGGCCTCGGGCGGCTTCTTGATGCTCTTGTTCTACGGCTTCAACCTGAGCGTGGCGGTCTGGGTGGGCTTCATCGCCCTGTTCGGCGTGGCCGAGGATGACGGCGTCGTGATGGCCACCTACCTCGGCCAACTCTTCGACGAGCGCAAACCGACGACGATCCAGGAGGTCCGCGACCTTGTGATCGAGGCCGGCATGAAGCGCATCCGCCCATGCCTGATGACCACGGCGACGACGGTGCTGGGCCTGTTGCCGGTCTTCCTGACCGAAGGCCGGGGCTCCGACGTGATGCAGCCGATGGCGATTCCCTCGGTCGGCGGCATGGCGGTCCAGTTGATCACGCTGTTCATCGTCCCCTGCGTCTATTGCCTGGTCGAGGAATGGAAACTCCGTCGCCGAAACAAGCCGGACGGTGCGCCGAAGGCGCACGGATCGACCGCGGGCCTCGGCGAGCCCGACGCTCTATGACAGGGCGATCCGGGGCCTTACAATGGCGTCGTAACCGTCCACGGGGACGGTCACCATGAGACTTGCCGGCCCAAGACGGTGGGGAGTCTGTCGATGTTCCGATTCACACGTCGTGCCCTGGTGATGGCCGCGGCCATTGCGCTATTGGCCCGGCCCGGATTCTCGGCCGAGCCGTCGGGCCTGCCGCCGAAAGAGAAGTTCCACCTGTTCTTGCTCATAGGCCAGTCGAACATGGCGGGCCGCGGCGCCGTGGAGGAACCGGACCGCACGCCGCATGCGCGAGTGCTTGTGCTGACGCAAGCCGGCGCCTGGGCCCCGGCGGTCGATCCGTTGCATTTCGACAAGCCGGTGGCGGGCACGGGCTTGGGCAAGACGTTCGGCATTTGCGTGGCCGAGGCGAAGCTGCACGATCTCGTCGCCCGCCTGCGCAAGGAACTCGACGCCCCGGAAGTCCCGTTCCTCGTGGGCCAGTTGGGCCAATTCGCTGACCAGCCGTGGGATCAGGCCCGGCGCCGCGTGGACCAGGCCCATCGGGACCTTCCCGCCAAAGTGCCGCACACCGCGTTCGTCAGTTCGTCGGGGCTGCGCCACAAGGGCGACAAAGTCCACTTCGACAGCGCCTCGTACCGCGAGTTCGGAAAACGGTATGCCGACGCTTATACGAAACTCGTCCAAAGCAGCCGATGACATGCGGATTGACCGCGGAGAACCGACCTTCTGTTTTCTCGCTGTTTTCTCGCGCAAGTCGCCTGAACCACACCCCGTCAGACCGGAGAACGCCATGAAGACTGTTTTTCACGCACCTGCGCGGCTTCTCGTCGTTTTGTCGCTGGCAGGCTGGGCATTCGCGGCCGACGCGCCGCCGGCCGGCAAGCAACCGGCCGGGGCGCTATGGATCGGCGCGGCGACCGTGGACATCACGCCGGACAAGCCGGTGCCGCTGGACGGCCACCGAAACCTGCGCGTCTCGAACAAGGTCGAGTCGCCGATCACGGCAACGGCCTTGGCTTTGGAGGCGCGACACGGCGACAAGGCACTTGACCAGGCCGTCATCGTGTCGTGCGATTTGGTGGCCATCCGCCGGGGCATCTTGGAGAAGGTGCGCGAGAAGGTCAAACCGCGCCTGCCGGACTTCGATCCTGCGAAGCTCTTCCTCTGTGCCACGCACACGCACAACGCGCCGGTGACCGTCGAGGGGCGCTACGCCCTGCCCGAAAGCGGCGTCATGAAACCCGCGCAGTACGTGGACTGGATGACCGCGCGGGTGGCCGAGGCGATTGTCGCGAGTTGGCAGAAGCGCCGGCCGGGCAAGGTCGGCTGGGGGCAGGGCCAGGCGGTCGTCGCCCAAAACCGGCGCGCCGTGTACGCCGACGGCACGGCCGAGATGTACGGGCCCACGAACACCGAGCGGTTCCGCGGCATCGAAGGCTACGAGGACCACAACCTCGACGTGTTGTTCTTCTGGGACGAGCAAGACCGGCTTCTCGCGACGGCGATCAACGTGCCTTGTCCCGCCCAGGAGGCCGAGGGTGGTCTGGCGATTCACGCCGATTTCTGGCATCCCGTGCGCCGGGCGCTGCGCCAGCGGCACGGCAACGATTTGTGCGTGCTTGCGTGGACCGGCGCCGGGGGCGATCAGACCTCGCGGCCCATGTACGGCAGGGCGGCGGAGGAGCGGATGCGCAAGCTACGGGGACTGACGCGCCTGGACGAGGTGGCCCGCCGCATCGTCCGCGGCTGGGAAGAGGCCTACGACGCGGCTCGCCACGACGTTCGCCGCGAGGTGGCGTTTTGCCATCGCGTCGAACCGATCGAGCTGCCTCTTCGCAAGGTGACCGAAGCCGAGGTGGCCGAAGCCCGCAAGGAGGCAGCCAAATACGCCGGCGATCCCGCCCAGCGATGGAATTACCGCTGGCATCAAGAAGTCGTCGAGCGATACGAAGCCCAGAAGACCGGAGCCGAAGGGCCTTACTCGATGGAACTGCACGTGCTGCGCCTGGGCGACGTGGCGATTGCCACGAACGACTTCGAGCTGTACACCGACTACGGCGTGCGCATAAAAGCCCGAAGTCCCGCGGTGCAGACCTTCGTCATTCAACTGGCCGGTTCCGGCGGCTACCTGCCGACCGAGCGGGCCGTGCGCGCCGGTGGCTACGGCGCCGTGATCCAAAGCAGCCGCGTCGGCCCCGAGGGCGGCCAGGTGTTGGTCAACCGAACCGTTCAGGCGATCGACGAGCTATGGCGAAAGTAGTCCTCGTCATTGGCTCGCCGATTCGTCCTTGGCTTCCGGCGGTGGCAGCCGCATCTGCTTGTTCTGCCGCATCCACTCTCGGACGGACTTCGGAGGAGGGGGCTCTTTGGGGCCAAACCAGGACGCAAGCCAGGACTTCTCTTCTTTCTTCGGCTTGCGGAACTGATGGGTGGCCTGGCTACGCCGGGGCGGATCGTTCCGCACTGCCGAGAACCCCGGCAGGTGGAACGTGCTGCACCCGACCGCAAGGCATAGCGTCAGCACCCACGGAGCAAGACGCAACACCGTGGCCCGACACACCGACCTTGGCGGCTGCCGCGAAACCAAAGCCGCCGACGGGCGGCCCAAGGGTTCCCTGTCGATCATGGGTCGCTTCCGGTTTGGGGTCTGCGTCCATGGCGCGGGCGGAAACCACCCACGCCGGGTTTTCGAGGCCCAAGGAGGCGGAAGTCTCCCAAATCCGGGGCATCGTGTCGAGGCCGATTCGCATCCGGCTTGCCCCGCCCTGGGGGTGGACGCATCGCCCAGTCATGGGCGCAATAACAGCGTTGACAACCCCACCAGCGCCAAGCAGAATCAAACAAGCCATCATTGAGCAAGAAACGGGAGCCCTACACCCATGGCAAAACCCACCGAGGTCACGCTGGCGATTCGCGAGGCGTTTCAGGTCCTCAACGACCCGGACGCAACGAGCGACGAAATCAAGGCCAAGATCCTGGAACTTCATCCCGAACTGGAGAAACAACTTCGCGGTGGGCGGTTCTCCCAGTCGGTGTCTCGGGCGAGGGTCCGGTTGAGAGAGGGTGAGCCCGAGAGCGACGGCAAGCCCGCCACCGCGACCCGCCGACGCAGGGAAAAGAAGCCCCAGCGCTCGACCTACGACCTGTATCGCATGGCCCAGGATTTCTGGGAACGCCTTGGCGGCAACACGCAACTGGCCGATCAGATCTTGCACTATCTGGAGGAAACGGATATCGCCGAATTGCGGCGCGCGTGGGAAGGGTGGAAACAACTGGTCGCCACGGCGGGTGGCCAGCAGAACGCCCGGCGGATCCTCGAGATCCAGAAACAGACGGGCATGATCCAGTGATCCCCTCCGCGGGGCGAAGCCCGGCAGGCGCCGCGCGCCGTATGAGCCCCCCTGGTGGGCGGGCTCTCGATGCGGCTCCTGTGCCCTTCGCGTCCGAACGGGGTAGCTCCCTGCCCGCGAACGTCGCCGCCGGAATCGGGCCAGTCCCCGGGAACGGTTATTCTCGAACCGTCAAAGGGTTGCGCCCGCGAAGAAGACCCCGAGCACATCGAGCGAGTAGACCGCGCGGTTCGGATCGCGCGGAATGTCCGTCTCGGGTCCGCGCTGCCAGAGCAACAGGGCATAGCGCAGGTATTCTTAGCTGATTTCCGCCAGCAAGGGCCCGCTGAGGCGCCGCGAGAGTTCATCCCAGAGATCGCCGAGTTCGTCGACGGCCTCGGGCCTGCCCACGATGGCCTCGAACACCAGTTCGTCGAGACGCACGAGGTCCGAGGCGGCGACCGAAAGCCGGGCCTCCTCGTGCGGCGCGGCAGTCGGGTTGGAGACCTTGGCCGCAAGTCGCTTCGATGGGGGATCGACCGGCGCGCGGGCGACGGCCGCGCCGGGGCGGTGTTGGGCGCCGTGCGCGCGGAGTTGGGCATTCGGGTCGCGGAAACCCCCGAAAAGACGCAGCCTCGCTGTCGGAGCGGCGCCGGACATCTCGTCATCCGGCGGCGCCTCATCCCCCGACTCGTCGTCTTGCGGCGCGTTCTCGCCGGCCTTGTCGTCGGCACTCGGCGTCTCGTCGCCGGCGCTGCCGCCCTGCCCGATCGCCGTGGCGTCGAACTCCTCGAGCAACTGGAGGGCTAGCGCCGACAGATCCTCGGTCGAAAGGTCGCCGTGGGGCCGTGCGAACTGGTTTGCCAGAAACGAAAGGCGGCCCGACTTGAGCACGCGGTGGATGACCCGCGGCCACGCCTCGATCGGGGCGAACTCGTCGGGCGGATCGCCGGACAGGTGGAGCACCGCCACGTTGTACAGCCGCTCGACGCGCCGTTGCTCCTCGCGGTCGTCCGAAAGCGCGACGATGCGGAAGGGCCGGCGCGAACAGACCTTCAACCCCGTCGAGAACGAAAACTCGGTGCGGCACTCGGGGGGCAGGCAGTTGATCAAACCCGCGATGAGGTGTTCGGCTGGCGGTCCGCCGGCGACGGCCACCGTCGCCGAGTCGAGTGCCGCCTGCACCAGCGTGGCGATCCACTCGGGGCCCGGGCTGGCCGAGAGCCTGGCCAACAAGGCGGTGTCCACGGCCTTGGCGCGCCCGGCCAGGCGCAAGGGGGCCAGTTGCCGCGGAATCTCGTCGTACACCCGCAGCGACCCGTTGGCCAACGCCGCGCGCAGAAGCGCAAACGGGTTGTTGGCGAACCGCGCCAGCGTTTGGGGCCAGACGAGGAGACATTGGGTGTAGATCCTCGCTCCGCCGCGTCCGCTGTACTCGAAGCCCGCCGGCGTCGTGCGGCTGATGCACATTCGGCCGCTGGGCAGGGGATGGAAGTTGAAACTCACCGCGTCCGGGCCGGAGTTCAAGAGCGAATCGTGCGAGGGCCCCCAGGCCGCCAATTCTCGGGCATCGGCCTCGCCCACGCCCGGGCTGGTCGCCACGACCTGGTATCCGCTGGCTCGCTCGGTCTCCCCGGAGGTGAAGATGGCTTGGTCGATGAGGTCCATGGGCTCTGGGATCACGTTTCCACGGTCCGCCGTTTCTTCGACATCCATCCCTGCGCGTAGAGCTGATCGAGGAGCCACTCGAAGGGCTCGACAATTCCGTAGGGTTCGATGCGCAGCGGCACTTGGACGCGTCCTTCCCTGGGCGACTCCCGGATGGCGCACGCGCCGGCCACCCCCGCCGCGAAGAACCGGTAAACGCCGAACCGCTCCCGGCAATGCTGCCAGAGCCCCGACGCGTGGGTCTGCGCAAACCCGGCCGGGTCGGCAAGGCATTCCTCGCATTGGTCGGCCTTGGTGAAGATCAGCGCGACGGGCCGCCTCGCCCAACCCTTGTTCGGGTCCTCGTTGATTTCAGCCAGGTAGCTGACGAGCTTCATCGTGAAGTAGTCCTGGTCGCGCGATCCCTCCTTCAAGGCCAGGGCATCGACCAGCACCAGCGCCCCCACGCACTTGGCCAGATACGATGTGACCACCCGGTACGTGTAGGGGTGATCGACCTCCTGGAGGAGGGCGTCGCCGGCCATGTCGGGCACGATCAGCTCGACCGGCTCTTTCTGTTTCGGTCGGCGGATCTGGCAGTGGACCCAGTTCCAGCGGTCGGGCTCGTTGGGGGTCTTCGTGGGAAACGCGCAGTGGGCCAGACAGGCCATGGTCGTCTGCTGGAGGGTGATCGAGAACGCCCCCCGAGCCAGCAATTGCGCCCGCTCCGGCTGCCGGGAGAGCATATCCATGAGCATTCCCAGATAGACCGTCTTGCCCACGGCGCTTGCGCCGAGCACCCCGATCAAGCGGGGGTGGAGCTTTTGCGAACGGACCTGGTGGGCCAACGCCATCGGCGCCGCGCAGTGGCTGCAATACTCGGCGTCGAAGGTGTTCTCCTCCTCGCAGATGTAGCAAGGGATGGGAACGGCGTAGCGGGCCAGCCGGTAGGATTGGAGCGGGATGATCGCCTCTCGGGTCATTGTGGCACCTCCGAAGGCGGGGCATCGGCGGCGGTGTCCGAAGCCGAGGCCGAAACGGGTAAGGCCAGCGCCAGGTCGCACACGCTCACCGCGCAGCGGAAGCCGATGTTGTGCTTCCGCGACACGGCCGCCTCGCCGCTTTGGAACTGGCACGTGGCTTGGTTGTCGAAGTACGTGTCGTAGGCCCCACCGCGGATGCTCTTCAGCCCCATCTCGGCCGCCCATTGGCTTTCGGCGAGATCCGGCGGGGTGAAGTTCCCCCGCATCCACTCCCAGACGTTGCCCACCAGTTGGTACACCCCGCCCACGCTCGCGCCGGAGGCGTACTCGTGAACCGGCACCGTGTCTTTCGGTCCCGAGCCCCAGAGATTCGCGCGCGATCGGTCCATGGTGTCACCCCAGGGGTAACGGCGCTGGAGCCGGGTGGTGGCCGAGAGGTTGACCGGCCAACTGGCCGCCTTGACCCACTCGGCGTCGGTCGGCAGGCGTTTGCCGACCCATCGGGCGTAGGCCGCGGCCTCGTACCAGCTCACGCCGACCACCGGGTGGTCTTCTCGGCCGGGCAGGTAGGAGCCGTCCTGCCAGAATCGCGGGCCCGGCCGGCCCGTCCGATCCACGAAATCGAGCACCGCCGGCAGGATGGTCGGGTCCCACAGCGCCGCTTGTTCGTATCCTCCGGCCGCGACGAACTCGGCGTATTGGGCATTGGTCACCGGATAGCGGTCGAGGAAGAACCGCTCGACCTGGATGATGCGCCCTTGGCCGGCGTCGTGTTCCACCTCGTCGAACCGCAGGCCGTCCGGCGGCTCGTCGATCGGGCCCAGCATCACGTCGCCGTCGGGCACCAGGGCCATGTCTTCCTCGAGGGCCTGGATCGCCGCGCGGAACTGCGCTTCGGAGAGGTTTCCGGCGATCTGCCGGCGCAACAAGAGGGCGTATCGCCCCTGGGCCAGCATGTCGTCGCCCCCGCGGCGGCCCCGGCGGGTGCGCCGCGAGGCGGCAGGCGTGCCCCAGGCGGTGGGGACGGCCGCGATGGCCGGCCGGCGGGACCTGCGCTCCTGGCGCATCGTCACCATCGACGGTGCCGACGCCCGCGA